>CALGJW010000106.1 GCA_937930025.1 uncultured Saprospiraceae bacterium
CACCAGTGATACTAACAGATATATTACTATTCACCGCTTTTTGAACCAACTTGATAATTGGGATCATTGCCGAACTTTTTCCAATTAGAATGCCTTGATCGAATGAATATTGAGCGGAAAGTTCTTGCTTCAGTTCGGCAACTTCTTGCTCCAGATTAACTCTTTTTTTGATATGCTCAATGGTGTTATAAACACGATCTTTGGTTTGATCATCTTTTACGATATAATCATATGCGCCATTTTTCAACAATTGAACGGCAACCGAAATCTCTTTCTGTCCCGATAGTATGATTACGGCAATGTTTGGATCGTGTTCAATAATCTTTTTTAGCAACTCTTCCCCAGTGTAATCGACCAACGAATAATCCAGCGAAATTAGGGTGGGGCGCAAAAACAAATTTTCTAAGCATTCTTTCCCTGTTGTAAATACATGTACTTCATGCTCAGGATTCATCTCCGCTATGTATTTTATCATACGTGAGTAGACAGGGTCGTCTTCTACGATGAAAATTCGGACATTATCAGCAATAGGCTTCATGATAGGATATTTGTCCCAATATGGGAATTTTATTCGAACTATGTTTTTTTTCTATAGAATTTCATTTAACACTTCATTTTACTGTCACAAACATGTCCAGTTCAAAAGCTAAATGCTGCAAATTAGATCGAAAAGTAAGGGTTTTGAAATACCAGTGTCGTAAACTTAGTAGGTCACACATTAATACTATAAAGCATTTGTTCTTTTTCAATAACAATACATATTGAATCTATAAGTACCCTTCATTGACTCCGCAACAACCCACTTTCCTTTAGGAAAGACTAAACACAAAACACAGATGAAGGATTTTCAAGTAGTTTCCCATACGGAACCACTTTCAGACGCTAATGTTGAAATTGTGATTTCGTCGTTTGCAGAATTGTACAATTCTGTTACTTCAAAGCATCAAAGAAGGATGCAATTAAATTTTATTTGTAAACCGGAACGGGTGTCAAGTATATTGGATTATGCTGCCATTCACAGAGTTGAAGAACCGCTTCAACTTATTCCTTACAATCAAGAGCGTCAGAAAGATCAATTGCCTTTAAACGCGACGGTTCTTATTATTCCGACTAATAACAAGGTTGGGAAAATAACCAGAGAGGCTTTATCGAAAAATATTCCTGTTGTATCTTATACCAATGATTCTGTATCTGAATATATAGATCAAACCTGTGGGATATTTGTTCGAAAAAGAGGTTTTGGATTTGATGTGGAGGAATTTTTCAAGGTTCAAAAAATGCTCTACTTCGATCCAGAAGTTAGAAAGTTAATGCATAAGGGAGCGAGAAATAAATACTTGCAAATCTCAGGAGGTATTACAAGAAAGAGTATTTCTTTGGATTCACGGCCCAAGTTAATTAGGAATCTGTAGTTTCGGCTATTTCGATTTTGACCTGATGAACTGATTGGAAGTGATTTATATAATCCTTTAGAGCGTCAAAACTTTTTTGATCACAAACATCAAACTCGCAGCGAAATGTTCCATCCGGGCTAGGGATTTTCACCCAATTCCCTCCGGACAATGGAGCTTGCTGTGGGCTAGGGCTTTTTAACTCAAACTTTAAATGTTGCAATTCATTTCCAGAGAGCAAATAATTTTGATTTCCCTTTTTGATATTCAAATTGTTGTGATCTAATATCAATTCACCACCGACTCTTTTTTTCTTTCTGAAAATAGTTAAAAGGCCTCTTAAGAAAACAATTCCGAAAACTATGAAATACATTATTGTAATCGGTGTCAACCAATTCATCAAACCTAATTGACGAGCAAATTCTTCAATGAAACGAAATTTGCCTATTTGGAAATATTGAAGTAAAGAATTTACAATTAGAATTCCAGCAAGCAGTCCATAGATTACTGCTGAACGATCTAATTTTTTGCGTCTAATAATATCAAGTTTTAAATCTTCCATTCCTAACCCAAAGGTATTAATAAACTGAAATCACTGCTATCATTCTTTTCATAAGACTCTGTTAATATAAACCAACTTAGTCCACCACCTTCTTAAGCGCATTCAATGGCTGTATCATATATCCAACTTTTTCCAGGTCTTTATCTTTTTTGGCGGTGGATTCAATTATTTTATAGGCCTCTTTCGTTGTCAACTCTGGATTTATCGCTCTCATGATCCCTATTAATCCAGCAACTTGAGGGCATGCCATTGAGGTTCCATTCAATGATTTGTATTCATTCTTAGGATAGGTTGAAAGGATATTTGAACCCGGCGCTGAAATTCCCATTTCTAAGCCATCTACAGTATTGCTATAATTTGCTTTCTCTAACCCTGGTGCAATAGAACCCACAGCTATGACTCCCTTAGCATTAGCTGGGCAATAGTTTTTGGCATCGGCATTCGAATTGCCTGCCGCTACAACTATGATCACATTTTTCTTTGAGCAATATTTCACAGCATCATTGTAAGCCTTATGTCTTTGATCATTTGAAAGCCCTCCCAATGACATAGAAATTACATCTACGCCAGAATCGGCAGCTTTAATCATTCCTTGTATAACTGCCTGTTGTGTCGCTCCTCCAAATGAATTAAAAACTCGAATACTAGTTATTCGAATAAAGGATTGATTGGGATCCATACTACTTACGCCAATTCCATTGTTTGAAATGGCAGCTACTATCCCTGCACAATGAGTTCCATGACCCATGATGTCTTTGTCAGAGGCAGCATTTGTTGAAAAATAAACCCCGGAAAGATCCTCATGACCTGCTTCCACACCGGTATCTAAAATTGCCACTTTTGCTGGACCACTGGGTGGTTTAATGGGGGAAAGTAATTGATGCACCTGTTCGATTTCCATCGGAAGATAGGACCATTGATTTCTGAGTTCAGGATCGTTGGTATAAGAAAGTTTATTCGGCGAAAGTTCTGTTGATTCAGAAGGCTCTATAAAAACCTTTTCGTTAGTTTCGACATAACTTACTCCTGGGATTTGGCTGATTTGTTCAATGGTTTTGTCTAAATTTTTCAGTTTTTCACCAACTAAATCCAATACAAAATATTCATCCAAGCTAGTTGTTTCATCTGGATTCATTTCAAAAGCCAACTTCAAAGCATGCTTAAATCCATTTTCCGACAAATATTTATTCACTGCTTCAACTGCTTTTCTGCTTGACAATTCAATAAGCAGTTCACTATCTTCTCCCAAAGGGGAATTGTCTTTTGAGTCAATAACTAAGGCGGAAGAGATATTCGAAAATGATCTTTCCATGTAATCTTGATAAAACACAAAATATAGCCCATAGGTAAAAAGTAGCAAAGCGAAAAAACTCCATTGACTTCTTTTTACCCACATAAATATTTGGGAAGCCACACCCAAAACCATTAAATCCCTAAAAAGAACCCATAATTTGACTCCTATATCGCCAGGGGCAAATCCTAATGAAACAGCATATATACCGAAAGCAATTAAAAAAGTGGCACTTAGTAGCTTTGATAGTTGCCGATTTTCTTGGAAAAAGAACCAGAGCACTAAACCACTTAAACTGGCGAGATAGGCTAGGGAATAGATAGTTATGGTCATAAGAACAGTTCTTGTTGATTGAAAAGTTAGAATTATTCCCCATGAAAATGTCAAAAATCGGATAAATCCGTCAGGATTTTCGTCAAATAGAACAAATGACTATAAAAGGTGGTTAGATTGTCTAATTTTGCAGCGTTTTCTAGAAAATACGAAGTCATTTAAATATGGAAAAAATACATAAGTGCGTAATAATTGGATCAGGTCCTGCTGGCTATACAGCCGCTGTTTACGCTTCAAGAGCTAATCTGGAACCAGTATTATACACCGGTCCAGAACCAGGAGGCCAATTGATGATCACAACCGACGTGGAGAATTATCCCGGTTATCCTGAAGGAGTTATGGGCCCTCAGATGATGGAAGACTTTAAGAAGCAAGCCGTCCGATTTGGTACAGTTGTTCATCTTGAAAAAATTGAAAAGGTTGACTTTACCGGTCCGGTTCATAAGATTTGGACGGAAGCTGGTCAAGAAATTCAGGCTCATTCTATAATTATTTCTACTGGAGCCTCAGCCAAGTGGCTTGGAATGGAATCTGAACAACGGCTGATGAATAAAGGAGTATCGGCTTGTGCTGTTTGTGACGGGTTCTTTTACAAAGGTTTGGAAGTAGCAGTCGTTGGTGGGGGAGATACTGCAGCTGAGGAGGCGCAGTATTTAGCTAAACTTTGTCCTAAGGTTCATCTTCTTGTTCGTCGGGATGAAATGAGAGCTAGTAAAATTATGCAGCAAAGAGTAGTCAATACACCTAACATTGAAGTGCACTGGAACACTGAAACCGAGGAAATTCTTGGTAAAGAGGAAGTCGAAGGAATGAGAGTGAAAAACAATGTTACCGGAGAAGTCAAGGATATTCCGATTAAAGGATTTTTTGTGGCCATTGGTCATACTCCAAATACTAAAATATTCGGAGATTGGTTGGATAAGGATGAGACCGGTTATTTAAAAACTGTTCCAGGAAGATCACTAACGAATATTGAAGGTGTATTTGCTTCAGGAGATGCGCAGGACAAGATCTATCGTCAGGCTGTAACTGCTGCTGGTACAGGCTGTATGGCTGCACTAGATGCAGAAAGATATTTAACCGAAAAAGAAATTATTTAAATCCCATTGCTGGAAGGTACGCTTGATAATTATCTCTTTAAGTAATTATCAGAATCACCTTTGATATCAAAGCAAGGATTTTTTGCCTAAAATTTGTAGGGACCTACGTCTATTTTGATGCTTGTTTTTCTACCTTTAGGCCTCTAAAAAATAGTATATGAGTAATGTAGCTACAAAATTTCGTGCAGGTGTCCTTTGGGGAGATGAAGTCACTGAGTTGTTTAACTATGCAAATGAAAATAACTTTGCGATTCCCGCTGTGAACGTTATTGGTACCAACTCTATAAATGCAGTGCTCGAAACTGCAAGGGATGTTGGCTCTCCTGTGATTATTCAATTTTCAAACGGAGGTGCTTCCTTCAATGCTGGAAAAGGAATGTCTAACGACGATCAGCAAGCAGCCATCTTAGGAGGAATTTCTGGCGCAATGCATGTTCATACAATGGCTCAGGCTTATGGTGTCTCAGTTGTACTGCATACTGATCATTGTGCCAAAAAATTATTGCCTTGGATTGATGGGCTATTAGAAGCTGGTGAGGATTTCTATGAATCAAGAGGATTTCCTTTGTTTTCTTCTCATATGTTAGATTTGAGTGAAGAACCAATTGAAGAAAATATAGAGATCTGCGAGGAATATCATAAGCGCATGTCTAAAATTGGAATGACTATCGAGATTGAGCTGGGTGTAACTGGAGGAGAGGAAGACGGTGTCGATAACACTGATATAGATAGTTCTAGATTGTATACTCAACCGGAGGAAGTAGCTTTAGCTTATGAACGCCTAAATGCAATCTCAGATAAGTTTACAATAGCTGCAGCTTTTGGTAATGTACATGGGGTTTATAAGCCTGGTAACGTAGAATTAAAGCCAATCATACTCAAGAACTCACAAGAGTTCGTCAAAGAGAAATTTAACACAGAAGAAAATCCCATCAACTTTGTTTTTCACGGTGGTTCAGGATCGACTAGAGAAGAAATTCGAGAGGCAATCGAATATGGAGCCATTAAAATGAATATTGATACCGATATGCAATGGGCTTTTTGGAATGGTATTAAAGGATATCACGATGAAAAAAGAGCTTATTTAGAAAAGCAGATTGGAAATCCGGATGGCGAAGATGTTCCTAACAAGAAATATTATGATCCACGTAAATGGTTAAGAGTTGCTGAGCTTTCTTTTATAGAGCGCTTAAAGCAAGCTTTCGAGGATTTAAATTGTATAGGAAAAAACGCTTAGAAAAATTTCTTAGTTAAGAAAACTTGGGGCTTTGATTGGATTGTCAGATTTCGAAATGGACACTGTGGGTTTGTAGTCTATTTCATCAGAATTTACTCTGACCTTAGGAATAGTGAAAAGGAAATTAGATCCAACACCTTCAACTGATTCCAACCAGAGATCTCCACCATTTTTAACTACAATTTTCTTACATGTGGCTAACCCAATTCCGGAACCTTCTTGGTTCGTTCCGGGTAATTTGATGAAAAGATCAAATACTTTCTTTTGGTTTGCTTCACCTATCCCAATTCCATTATCCTGAATTGAAAACAACCAATTTGCACCATCGTCTTTAACGGAGATCCTGATTAAAGGAGCTTCATTGGGGTTGCGGTACTTAATTGCATTGGATATAAGGTTTTGCGTTAACTGTAGCATTTGAACCTTAGGAATATTAATCACCTCAGGAATGTCCTTCCAGATTATTTTGGCGTCAGTTTCATCAATAGACTGACGAAGATTGTGCGTGATTAGCGTTTGAATAACAGCCATATCAACTTTTGCGTTCTTATCATTTGCTGTACTTGCAGCTCGCGAATAGGTCATGATATCCTCAATAAGCTGAGTCATATTCACTGTACCAGATTTGATAAAATCAAGATATTCATTTGAAGTATCATCTAAGTCATATTCTCGAGATAAATGCCTCGTCAATAAAGTAGAAAAACTATTGATACTTCTTAATGGAGCTTTTAAATCATGTGAAACCACATAGGCAAATTGCTCCAATTCCTTATTCGAATTTAGCAAGGTCTTTTCTGCAAATCGAAGTTGTCGTGTTTTTTGTTCTAGCTCGTCTGTTTTATTATTCAGCTGTTGTTGCTTTAACATAAGCTGTTCAATTAGCTTATTCATTCCAAATTTGGAAGCCGCTAAAAGAATTAAAATAGAGATGAAAAGTCCTGTTATACTTAAGTAGTAATAGGAAGGAGTCCAATGAGATATTTGACTTGCAATTGGATTTGTAGAAACTAGTGCTAAATAATAATAAGCCCCATGAACGAGAGCGACATAAAAGGACCAAAAGAAACCTGAACGGAGATTCGTTAATGTGAACGCCATCACCGGAGCAATGATCAGCCATAAAATATCGTCGGAATAAATACCTCCAGAATAATACGGCATTGGAGTCATGAATATTGCAAATAAGGCTGTGGCTATATTCCCAAATAAATTAAGGGCACCAGTTTTCTTAAATGCAAATAGCATTATTGGAATTGAAAGAATAAGAACCCACATGTGGTAGATCTCTTCAATTTTGTTTACCAGACAATGGGTGAATAGGATAATGGCCACTAGATTGAGTAAAATCAATCCACTGATCAGTATTTTTGCTTTCCAAAAGGTATCGGGTGTGTCCTTTAATTTAGGGTGCAAAAAATAATCTATGCAGCTATTTATATACATTGTGTTATTCTCTATCTATAACTAAGCAGAGAGTATGCCATGTATTGATTTCAGCTGTTAAAATGTGACTTTTTTCCGCTTTTATTTGCCAAACACCACAGTTCCGAGCTCTTTGGCCACTTGGTCCCGCATTTCTTGTAGTTTTCGCTGTAATTTCATCCAACGCATGACTTGGATGTCGTCATTAGATTCATAGGCTGTCTTAATCCTTTTTTGATTTTCTATAGCCAATTTTTGAAGCTTTTTTAGCCTAAATCGCTTTAGCGCTTGTTCTGCGTCTTTTTGAAAGTTGAATTCAGGAGGGACCTGAGATCTTAATAATATTTGATGTTTTTCTTCCCAATTCGGACTATAATCAAAAGGTGGACTGCTGAGGTTTACTGCTAACTCTGATATTTCTGGTTCTCTATGATTCGTCCAAAATGCAGATGTGGGAGAATTTCCACCCGCTAATTCTTGAGCAGCAATCTCAAATACTCTTTTATAAACGGGATGAACAATTTCATCAATCACCTCTGGTTCTAATTCTTTTAGCAGGTAAGAAAGGACGGACTGACCAGATTCTTTATCTACCTTATCCCCTTCGGTAATAATCACACGAACCAAATCTTTTTCCTGAAACTCGATAGACTTTTGACTCGCCTTTTGCTGTGCAGCTTCAAGCTCAGGACCAACTGGAATAAGTTGGTTTTGACCTCCTGGAAAACTTGGATCTTGCTGTGGATTTGTTCTATTTTGTTTGCGATCTTTTCTTTGTCTTTTTAGCAAAGACATTTGAGCCTGATTTACTTCCGCAACCAACATTTTTTCGGCCACGTTCATCAACTGACTCACTTCTCGAACGTATAAAGATCTTTTTATCGGATCCGGAATTCTAGCAATACTGCTCACAATATCCTTGATAACAGCTGTCTTTTTAACTGGATCGTTTTCGGATTCTTTTAGTAATAAATCAGTTTTAAAGAAGATGAAATCCTTGGCTTCGTCCTTAAGATATTGCTCAAAAGCCGTAAGGCCTTGACTACGCATAAATGAATCAGGATCTTCTCCGGTTGGAAGCAAAACTACTTTGACATTTAAGTCTTGCTCAAGGACTAAATCCAATCCTCGTAGAGCTGCCTTTATCCCTGCAGCATCTCCATCGTAAAGAATCTTGATGTTAGGCGTAAACCTTTTTATTAATCCAATCTGATCTACAGTCAAGGAAGTTCCAGAGGAAGCAACCACGTTTTGAATACCAGACTGATATAAAGAAATGACATCCGTATAACCCTCAACTAGAATACACTCATCCAATTGACGAATGGCTCTTTTTGCTTGATAGGCACCGTATAAGAATTTACTTTTATGATAAATTTCTGTCTCCGGACTGTTAATATACTTCGGCGCCTTTTTATTGGTGCCCATAATTCTTCCAGCAAAACCAACAACCTTTCCAGTGAGATTGTGCAATGTGAACATCACTCGGTCTCTGAAAAAATCTCTTCCTCCTTTTGAGGTCAGCCCCAATTGCTTCAGCATATCTTGCTTGTATCCCTTTTGAATAGCAGCCAAGGTGAAGGCGTCGCCTTTTGACGGAGCATACCCCAAGCCAAACTCCTTGATGGTATCCTCCCGAAACCCCCTTTCCTTAAAATATTGAAGACCTATAGATTTTCCAGTTTCCGTTTCGAAAAGTTGTTTTGCATAATATTCTAATGCAAAATCATTTACGAGATATAGACTCTCTCGAAGCTGCCTTTCTTGAACCTGTGCTTCGGAGCTTCGCGTTTCTTCAAGTTCAATGTTATACTTTTTGGCAAGATGTCTTATCGCATCGGGAAAACTTAATGACTCATGATCCATTAGGAAGCGAACGGGATTTCCGGCTTTCCCACATCCAAAGCATTTGTAAATATTCTTGGCTGGACTGACAGTAAAAGAGGGAGTCTTTTCATTGTGAAAAGGGCATAGACCGATCATGTTCACTCCGCGACGAGTGAGGTTTATGTAGTCTTCTATGACATCTTCCACCTTTACAGTGTCTATTACCTGTTGAACTGACTTATCTGAAATCATTAAAACCTTAAATTTTCGCTTAATCAAAGATAGATACTATAAGAGTATAATAGCGTATAAAGAGTACAATTAATCTCACTGTTTAAAAGATTGTAATCGTATATATGCTCTGTATATATTTCTATTTCTTGCTTTTTAGTTGGGAAAAACATTGCCGCTCCTCATTGGCTTTTGAACCATTCCGGTTTATTAGCAAAGGAGTTTTTATTGGCAAATCAAGCCATTAGTGGGGAATGACCTAAATTAGACTCAAAAAGTAAGGCATCTGCCAGTTTCGACGCCCTAATTTCGTTATTTTTGTAGTAGCACATATTAGTCAGCATTGCAACTAAGAAACAGTATGAACAAATTACCCTTCGCCTTTTTAGTCATTTTCATATGTCTAGCCGATACTATCTCTGGGCAGCAACTATCGAGATATAATTTTCCAGTTGAATTGAATGGACAAGATTTGGAAAATGCATGGGTCGGTGGATTGAAATCTCCTCAATTTTCGACTGGAGACTTAAATAATGATGGTCAAGACGATTTGTTTGTTTTCGATAAAACGGGGAACGTAATTTTGACTTTTAAAAATGAAGGTACTGGTGATGATCCTCAATTTGCTTATAGACCCAGCTTGGCGGTAAACTTCCCAGAACTAGAAGATTGGGCAATGCTCCGAGATTTTAATGGCGATGGTGCTCCAGATATATTCGGACAATTAACTAATACGGCCAATCAAGGAATTGGGGTTTGGAAAGGAAAGTGGGAAGGAAATGTTTTAGCCTTTGATAGAATATCTTTTCCTCAATTATCAATCGACGCCATTCCCATTTCAACAGGTAATGGTCTATTTACTCAAATATTTGTAAGCACTCAAGATATTCCTGGAATTTTTGACTTAGATGATGACGGAGATTTAGACATCCTAACTTTCAGTTCGCTTGGTGGAGTAATATTTCATTATCAGAATATGGATGTGGAAAATGGAAATTCTTTGGAGACTTTTGAATATGAAAAGGTGGATGATTGTTGGGGAAGACTTTATGAATCTGGAATCGATGGTTGTTTAGATTTGTCTCCCAATGCAAATGATTGTGCAGCCCTGCGTTTTACTGAAATGGATACTGAAAGAAATGGAGGACTACACGCTGGATCGACTTTAGCAATATTTGATGGAGATGATGACGGAGATAAGGAAGTGGTGCTTGGTGATATCTCGTTTACAAATTTAATCTATGCTTCAAATAATCAGTCCAGTGGAACTGCTTGGATTGATAATCAGGATTGTGAATACCCAAGCTATGATTTACCATTAGACTTAATCGCATTTCCGGCTGCCTACGTCGCTGATATGAACAATGATGGAAAAAGAGATATGGTGGTAAGTGCAAATTCTCCTATTTCTGGACAAGACCGAAATTCTGTTTGGTATTATAAAAATACTGGAACTGATTTGGCTCCAATTTTTGACTTTCAAGAAAATGAATTTCTTGTTGATGAAATGGTAGATGTTGGACAAGGTGCTAACCCTACGTTGGTTGATTTCAATGCCGATGGATTACTTGATATTGTCGTGGGTAACAACAGCTATTGGTTGCCAGGAGGGATCAAAGAATCTAGAATTCAATTACTGTTAAACGTCGGAACTATTGATCAACCTTCCTTTGAATTAGCTGATGATGATGTGGCTGGATTAAAAGATATTTTTCTGAGCTCAGCTAATATCTTCAACTTTGCTCCAACTTTTGGTGATCTTGATGGCGATGGCGATGAGGATTTGTTTTTTGGCGATAATTCTGGTCGAATCACTTTTGTGGAAAATACCGCAGGCATAAATCAACCCATGACCTTTGGTTTTCCCGAATACAATTGGATGGAAATGAAAGTAGGTCAACAATCCACACCGGAAATTGTAGACATAAATAGGGACGGATTATTAGATTTTATCGTTGGAGAAAAAACAGTAAATTTTATTGATTACACTGATACCGTTAGTTCTTTTAATCTATTCATAAATACAGGAACAGCAACTGAACCGATGTTCACTCCTAATCCAAATGAGTTTCCGAACTTTCAATATTTTGGTTTTGTAGAAACAGTAGATGATGGTTTTTCTAGCGGAGAATCAGCGCCTGCCATTCTAGATACCGGATCAGAATTTTTGCTTTTTTCAGGAGCTAGTAGCGGAAAGATCAAAGTGTATGAGAACATTGAAGGCAACATCTACGGTAAATTCGATGAGTTGTATTCAGACTACGGAAACTTAAAAGTTGGCTGGGCTACGCGACCTGCCTTAGGGGATATTAATGATGATGGTATTTTGGATATGCTAGTAGGAAATAGGAGAGGTGGACTTACTTTTGTCGAAACTGACTTTAGAATGGATGGGACAAGCACAGCTACGGCTTCGGTTCAAAAGGAGATTGAATTTCAGATTTTCCCAAATCCAACCGACGATCAAATTAATGTGAGTTTTTCTAAAGATGCAAAGCGCTGTCAAGTTCAAATTTTTGATCAAACTGGTCGACTTATACATTTTGAGAAAAATGTGGAAACGGAGATGGTAATTTCTTTGGGACATTTGCCTGCAGGAATGTACTTTTTGAAATTAGTGGATCAAGCTGGCAGACAGGCCATAGAAAAAATTGTTGTTCAATAATTTATCAATACGTTATCTATTGCCAAAAAGTAAACTGCCAATCCGAACCATCGTTGAACCCTCCTCAATGGCTAATTTATAATCGCCAGACATTCCCATTGAGATTTCTTTGAAGTTGGAATCGACTTGAAAATATTGCTGCTTTAGTTGATCAAATATTCCTTTCAATAATCGGAATTCAGACCGAACTTGATCTTTGTCGGATGTAAAGGTCGCCATGCCCATGACACCAGCAAAGTCAATGAATTCAAATGTTTCTTTGTGTTCTAAAATATTTTTGGCTTCAGTGATTTCCAATCCAAATTTAGAATCTTCGCTAGCAATATGAAATTGTAGAAGTACAGGAATTCGTCTATCGTTTTTCTTCCCTTGCTTATTGACTTCCTTCAAAAGTTCGATCGAATCAATAGAATGAATCATGGCGACGAATGGAGCAATATACTTGACTTTATTCCGCTGCAGATGACCGATACAATGCCATTGGATATCTTTAGGAAGTGCTTCCTGTTTGGCAACTAATTCTTGTACTCTATTTTCACCAAAGATCAATTGACCGGCTTCGTAAAGTTCCTGAATAGCACTATTTGGTTTAGTCTTAGAGACTGCAACCAATCTAGCTCCGCAATTCTCAATCGTCTTTTTTAAATCCTGATAGTTATCTAAATCCATGATCAAGGGTAAGTGCTTACAAACAACATTCCACGTCTAAAACAATTCTTCCCTTTTCGTTGACTATCACCGAAGCACATTCTACTCTGGCATCATGTTCAAAAAAGAGGATATTGGATTCAGCAATGCATGCTTCTAATAACCATTTTTTCTCCTTTAAAGTTGTTAATGGCTGAACATCATATCCCATTACATATGGCAAAGGAATATGGGCCGAAGAAGGCATTAAATCTGCGGCATAAATTATACTTGAATTATTATGCGGTATTTTCAAAATCATCATGCTATGCGTGTGCCCAAAACAACAAGCATATTGAATGCCATCTACCCAATCCAACCATATGTAATCCTCATTGGATGGTAAAAAATTTAGACACCCATTTTCTTTTAAGGGAACAAAGTTTTCTTTTAAAAAGGAAGCCTTTTCTCTAGGATTTGGATTCATTGCCCAATCCCAATGTGCCTCATTAGAA
>CALGJW010000107.1 GCA_937930025.1 uncultured Saprospiraceae bacterium
ATTGTTCGATCTTGAATCACTGTTTTTTCACCATTGAGTATGGTTAGAATCTGTTTATATCTATTACTAAGGAAATATACTTGAAGGTTGAATGACCATCGTCGCATATCATCGTAGAAATCTGATAGATAAGGATTGTCCTCTGTACTCTCATATTGAACCTCCCAACCAAAGTGTTTACTCAGATGCTCGCATAAGGTCGTCTTTCCGGCGCCGATATTTCCGGCAATTGCGATGTATTTTACTTTTTTTGGTTCATTCATAACTAGCCTGCCAAGGTAACGATCCCTTTGCTATCCGCAAAGGGTAATTTTGAATATTTATCCACATCTTCTGAGAATGGCTACCATTTTTACTTAAAGAATTAATAATACCTTTGTTTGACCGATAATATTCAACACTGGTCTAATTGACTGTTATGAAGATAGATGAAGACTTAATTTTAAAACTAGAGCGACTGAGTCGACTGGAATTGTCTCCAGCGGAGCGAACTGAGATGCAATCAGATCTGGAAAACATTCTTGCGCTTTGCGATAAACTGAAAGAAGTGAACACAGAAGGGGTAGAACCTTTGGTTTATATGGGGGCACAAGAACAGCGACTAAGGGCGGATGAAATCGAAGGGATGGTTTCTAGAGTGGAAGCATTTAAAAATGCCTCGAACAAAAATGAAGAATACTTTCAAGTACCAAAAGTCATCAAGTAATGCAGCCAATTATTGAGATAAAAAATCTAAAGAAACTTTATACCATGGGAACTGAAATTATCAGAGCCTTGGATGGAGTGGACCTGGATATTTTTGCCAATGATTATGTGGCGCTGATGGGCCCATCTGGTTCTGGAAAGTCAACCTTGATGAATCTCTTAGGGTGTTTGGATACAGCTACCGAAGGAGATTATGCCCTGAATGGTACCAATGTAAGTACTATGGAAGATGCCGAGTTGGCAGAAATCAGAAACAAAGAAATCGGATTCGTCTTTCAAACTTTTAATCTTTTACCAAGAATGAGCTCTTTGGAAAATGTGGCTTTACCTTTGGTTTATGCTGGAATTTCAAAGGAAGAAAGATTAGATCGCGCAAAAGCCTCATTGGATGCGGTAGGCTTAGGAGATCGAGTCCATCATCGCCCTAATGAATTGTCAGGTGGTCAGCGACAAAGAGTGGCCATCGCTAGAGCACTGGTCAATAATCCAGCGATCATTCTTGCGGATGAACCTACTGGAAATTTGGATACCAAGACCTCAGTAGAAATTATGGGGATTCTGGAAAAGATACATAGCAGTGGAAATACAATTGTACTAGTAACTCATGAACCAGATATTGCAGAACATGCCCATCGTATTGTCCGATTGAGAGATGGAAAGGTAGAAGAAAACATAAAAAATCCAAACATTATTCGAGTACTTGAACGTCAAAATGAACAATAACCGTGGCATTTAAAATTTACACTAAGACAGGAGACAAAGGTCAAACCGGACTATTCGGTGGAGCAAGATTACCGAAGCATCATATTCGCATCGAATCTTATGGAACCTGTGATGAGTTAAATTCTCATATCGGTTTACTTCGAGATCAATTAAATGATGAGCAACTCAAAACTTGGTTGCTAGAAATTCAAAATAAACTCTTCGTAGTTGGATCGAATTTAGCCCTTGATCCGAATTCTGATTTGGAAGTTCCTGGACTGATCGATACCGACGTAACATTCCTTGAGGAAGGCATTGACGAAATGGAAAAAAAATTGGAGCCATTAAAAACTTTTATTCTTCCAGGTGGGGACGTGGTTAGTTCTCAAGCGCAGGTTTCCAGGTGTGTGTGTAGACGAGCCGAAAGACTTGTAGTGGCTTTGTCTGAGGTGGAAGAAAAAGTGCCTAACATCTTAGTGCAATACTTAAATCGCCTTTCAGATTTTCTCTTTGTATTAGCCAGGTATATTTCTAAGCAAAATGGTGCGGAGGAGATTCCTTGGGTATCTTAGTCAATTAGTTCAATTGCCTTTGGCGCAATTGTCTACGACGCAATGCCTGCGGCGCAATGTCGAATGGGCGTATGTGATCAATTAATTCAATTCAAATTCATCTTACATTCAATTCACTGAATAGTCTATTCCTACTGACTTAATATATCCAATTGTCTTCGGCGCAATGTCGAATGGGCGTATGTGATCAATTAATTCAATTCAAATTCACCTTACATTCAATTTACTGATAGTCTATACCTACTGATTTTATTTATCCAATTGTCTACAACGCAATGCCGAATAACGTGAATGGGTGGCAACGAATTTCGCGAATTTTCACGAATAAGACGTGTATGTAAAACGCATTTATTACCGTGAAGAATTGCTTCGCAATTGCGAATTTTCACGAATTTTATACGGTGAATGAGGTCGGTATGAATATCGAATTGCGCTTGCGGAGCATTGTCGAATGAGCGTGAATTTCACATTTCCGCTGCTCTGGATTTAGTGTCAAATTTAGAATTCAGAAATAGGAACTCGAAGAAATAGGCTGAAGGCCTAAAACTCCAAAACTTGGGGCAGCGCCCCAAGGAAGGACACACCAAACAGGGCAGGCTGAAGGTCTGCGATTCCATTCGCAATTCATGACGATCAAAACATTTTCGAAATCGCAAATCGATGTGATTTCGAAGAAATAATAAAACTCTAGCAAATTATTAGAATAAAAGAAAAGCAATGCGGTAAGAAAAAAGTAAGAGATGTATCAGATGAAATTTATTATTTAGAAAACCAGCGTCTAAAACGATCCCAAATAGAAAGCCCCGCTTCATCAACTTCAATCTGATAAGGACAATGCCGACACCCAGAACCACAACAATACCCACGACGTTTTAAATAGCCTTCAGTGAAAACGTAATTCCCATTTTCAATATAGAAATCCTTCCCTTCCCTCAATTCGGAAAAGGCATCTTGGTTTTCATCTATTTCAGACAATAGAAAATATTTTAAAAGAAAGTTATTTGGCAATTGCCAAACTAGGGAAACGTTGCTTCATCAAAGCAAAGCTGCCAAAAAGAAGGATGGAGTAAAATAAGTCACTCGCAAGTGTATAAAGATATGGCTCAAGTCCAGCTCCGTAGGCCATCATTAGTCCAGCGAAATTTTTTGGGTAACCCATGATACCCATTTGCCAGGTACCGAAGTTGCTAATGAGAAAAAATAGCACACTGGCTGCAACTGCTCCTAAAATTACATTGCTGACAGTTACCTTTTTCAATAAATAAAATCCAAGAATAAAGATTGAAATAAACGCTAAATAAACGGCCCATTGGAATTGAGGATCAAAGGCTGCATAAACAGTATTGTTTAATATTATATCGCCGATAAATAATGCTCCTAATGTCACCAATAGGCCTATAATAGGTTTTTTGAAATGCGCGGCTCCAAATAGAGCCATTGCGCCAAACGGTGCGAAGTTCGGCCAGTGAGGCATTATCCTAATCGTTGCTGCGATAACAACCATTCCAATTAATACTATAAACCTTGGTGCTAACTTCTTATCAGTCATTTTTTCAATCTTTGTCGCAAAATTAGTAGAAATTGCCGTCAAAACCTACACATTAACCAGAACAAATCCAATCAAGAACATGGAAATCAATAGGAGCAACGATCCTGATATCGTTCTAGGTCAATTGGAGGACCTCCAAAAAATAATGTATCTCTTCGACGCGGTCAAGGTTGATTTGCATAATAAGGGAATTAATCAATGGCCCTATCATTATCCAAGTTCGATTTGGTTCGAAATGGCCATTCAAAACCAAGAAGTTTTTCTGACGAAGGAAGGAGACCGGATTTCAGGTGTTTTCGCCTTGAATTTGGACCAAGATGAGGATTATGAGGCGATTAAATGGCAGTTTGATGGCGAGCGAATATTTGTATTACACAGACTGGCCGTTCATCCAGATTTTCAGGAGAAAGGTATAGGGAAAAAATTAGTGGAGGCTTCCATTGATTTAGCTAAACTCAATGGTGGCTCCTCTATGAGATTGGATGTATTCTCAGCCAATCCGATTGCCGTCAATTTATATCGAAAGGTGGGCTTTCAACAGGCAGAAGGGCACTGCTTTTTTCATGAAAATAAGGATCCTTTTTACTGTTTTGAAATCGATTTTGAAAAATAGGCTCGCCAATGCCCCTAGTCTTGATACAAATAGAAGTTTATTATCTTCGCGTCCGATCTTAAAATTTGTTTAAAATTCGGGTATTTTCTACTGCTATTTAAACAAAAGAACAATATTTATCCAACCAAGTCGTCCTGCATTAAATTATTTGACATGAAATATCTAAAATTATTCCTTTTACTCATTGCTGTCTTGAATCTGCAATTAGTCTACGCTCAGGCTGATCGTTGGCAACAGCGTGCAGAATATACCATGAGCATAGATCTGAATACGGAGAATCATCAATTCACTGGAACGCAAGAATTGAAGTACACGAATAATTCACCGGATGATTTGAATCGGGTGTTTTACCATTTATTCTTTAATGCCTTTCAACCGGGCTCCATGATGGATATTCGTTCTCAAAATATTAAGGATTCAGATACTAGGGTAGGAAGCCGCATTGGAATGTTAACCAACGAAGGTATGGGGAAATTGAACATCTCCACACTTGAGATGAATGGCGCCAAATGTAAATTTGAGCATGTAGGAACCATCCTCGAAGTAGAATTGCCCAAAGCGATCGCTCCAGGAAAAACTGTCGTATTCAGAATGACTTATACAGGGCAAGTGCCAGAACAAATTCGAAGATCAGGAAGGAATAATGCAGAAGGAATTGATTACTCCATGTCCCAATGGTACCCTAAAATGTCTGAGTATGATTATCAAGGATGGCATGCCAATCCGTATGTAGGAAGAGAATACTATGGCATCTGGGGAGACTTCGATGTGTCTATTAGTTTACCGTCAAATTATGTTGTCGGTGCTACAGGAAAGTTGGTGAAAAATGATAAACATAGTAGTCCGACAGCGGAAGGAAAAAAGACTTGGCGTTTTGTAGCCAAAGATGTACACGACTTTGTTTGGGGAGCAGATCCCGACTATAAAGAGGTGGTGAAAAAAGCTGCGGATGGGATAGACATGCATTTCTACTATCAGGAAAACGAGGACACAGAAGCTTGGTCTGCATTGCCAGATATAATGGACAAAGCATTTACTTATATCAATAAAAACTTTGGCGTATATCCTTATGATAAATATTCTTTCATTCAAGGAGGAGATGGCGGAATGGAATACCCAATGGCAACTTTGATCACAGGTCATAGATCCTTGAGATCATTAGTAGGCGTATCCGTTCACGAGTTAATGCACTCTTGGTATCAATCCACCTTGGGATTCAACGAAAGTCTGTATCCTTGGATGGATGAAGGGTTTACTTCTTATGCTTCTGCTGAAGTCATGAATCATTTGGCAGCTATTGGAGCTTTGCCTGGAGTAGAACCTACTGAAAATCCCCATGAGCGCACTTACATAGGAATGACAAACTGGGCCAAGTCAGGTGCCGAAGAGGCCTTATCTACACATGCTGATCACTACAATACCAATCAAGCATATGGTATCGGGTCTTATGTAAAGGGATCCGTTTTTCTTTCTCAATTAAAATATATCATGGGAGCAGATGCCTTCAATGCTGGTATGTTGCGCTTTTATGAAACTTGGAAATTCAAACATCCAAACCCAAATGATTTCATTCGCGTGATGGAAAAACAATCGGGATTGGAATTAGATTGGTATAAAGAATATATGGTTAATACAGTTAAGACAGTGGATTATAAATTTGTAGATTTCAATCCGGGTAAGAAAAAAACCACTGTGGTTAAATTGGAAAAAGTAGGTCTATTCCCAATGCCATTAGATGTGGAAGTAACTGATAAAAAAGGAAAGAAAACCATCTATAATATTCCTTTGAGAATCATGCGAGGGAATAAACCTCAAGACGATAAATCGGCAGGTTATGAAGTCCTAGAAGATTGGCCATGGACCAATCCTACTTACGAATTCGTCATTCCTCAAAAGGCTAGTAAGATAGTCAGTGTTGTTATTGATCCAAAGCAAGGCATGGTGGATATTGATCGATCGAATAATCGTTTTGATAACGGTAGTGTAAAATTGAAAAAGAAAAAATAATATTGCGATTCTGTTAAAAAATAAAAGCCCTGATTTCAGTTGAAGTCAGGGCTTTTATTTTTTCATGTCCCATTCGATCACCTAATTCCTTCGCACCAAAGGTCCGAAAAATTGAATAATCAATCGGGTAGGGATTTTATGTAACTCAACTCATGATTGAAAAAACAATCGGGTAGTCATTTACGGCATCCCAACTCATGATTGAATAATCAATCGCGTAGTCATTTACGGCATCCAAACTCATGATTGAATAATCAAT
>CALGJW010000108.1 GCA_937930025.1 uncultured Saprospiraceae bacterium
GAAATAATGAATGAGGTGAAATCAATGATGGGATTAACCGAAGGGCCGGAACCAGAGATGACAGAGGACCTTCCAGAGTTTGGGGCTAACGATGTTTTTTCTTTGAGTTGGAAAAATATCATGGATGCTTACACCTGCACGGAATGCGGTAGATGTACGGATGTCTGTCCTGCAAACTCAACAGGTAAAAAATTATCCCCACGGAAAATTTTGATGGACATTAGAGATCGGGCAACGGAGATAGGAGAAAATTTAGATACCGGTCATCCGAAATGGATGAAGGAAGAACTTCGAGGAAAAGAAAACCTGAGTGCGAAGAATTATGATGATGGAAAAAGCTTGTTCGATTATATTTCTCGAGAAGAAATTCACGCTTGCACAACCTGCAATGCTTGTGTCGAAGCTTGCCCAGTTCTAATTAATCCTATGGACCCAATTCTTAGATTACGGCGCTATGAAATATTAACTGAATCTGCTGGACCTGCAGAATGGCTACCAATGTTTAACTCCATTGAAAATGGTGGTTCCGCTTGGCAGATTCCAGATGCTAGAGATAAGTGGGCCACTGAAGCCGAAGAAAATTCATAACTATGAAAAGTTATATCATATTTATCCTTTTAGTTTTCAATTTGGTTGGTCAAAATTTATTGGCTCAACATACTTTTTCAATTGTAGCCATAGATCCTGCTACTGGTGCTATCGGTTCGGCTGGCGCTACCTGTCTCAACACAGACGATTGCGCAGTTTGCACCGCTCAGATCATTAGTGATATCGTTCCTGGAAAAGGCGCGATCAATGCACAGGCCTCTGTTTGTATTCCAAATGTTAATTTAGAAAATGGTATCACTCAAATTCAGGCTGGTGCAAATGCACAGGAAACTTTAGATTGGTTAAATGTTAATGACGCCTGCAATTCAGGAAATGTAACTAACCGTCAATACGGAATTATTACAATCGATGATACAGGAAGTATCATGGCCAAAAGCCTTACTGGTATAAATTGCCTCAATGAAGCCAATCATATTACTGGGGATAACTATTCCATTCAAGGAAATATTTTAATTGAAGAAAATGTCCTCGATTCTATAGAAGCCGGTTTTTTGAAACCAAATCTTTCCTTTGAAGAAAAATTGATGGCTGCCTTGCAAGGGGCGAATCGACCAGGGGCTGATTCCCGCTGCCTTAGTTTGGGAATAAGTTCAAAGTCAGCCTATTTAAGAGTGGCTTATCCGGACGATGCGGCTGATGACTTCACCATTGATTTATTAGTGTCAATACTTCCGTCAGGAGAAGAACCCATTGACGCTTTACAAATTTTATTTGACGGACTAAATATTTCAACCGTTCAAGACCTAAAAAAGAAAGATGAAATATTTGAAGTCTATCCCAATCCAATTCACGATGCTCAGGTAAATTTAGTAACAACCTTGACTTCATCTATAAACTATAATTTTGAATTAAGAGATACTGCAGGAAAATTAATTCATGTTCAAAATATTGAAGCCCCCAACACGAGCTTAAATTTTAGTGCTTTGGCGTTGCAAGGAGCTTTTATTTATACTATTAGTGATCAAAAAAAACAAATGATTCAATCTGGTAGATTGATTTTTGTAAAAGAATAATATATGTCAGAAAAGTTGATTATCCCCCGAATGGCAGATATGGCTGCTCAAGATAAAACTCCTGAAATTTTATTTTGGGTGGGTTGTGCTGGCTCTTATGATCCACGCGCGCAAAAAGTAACAGTGGCTTTTTGTAAAATATTAAATGAAGTGGGGATTAAATATGCCATACTTGGAAATGAAGAATCTTGTACTGGGGATCCGGCGCGAAGAGCAGGAAATGAATTCTTATTTCAAATGACAGCGCTACAAAATATTGAAACGCTCAAACTGTACAACGTTAAGAAGATCGTTTGCACTTGTCCGCATTGTTTTAATGTCTTGAAAAATGAATATCCGGCTTTGGGTGGAAACTATGAAGTGATTCATCACACTCAGCTGCTCGCTGGATTGATTGAAGAAGGAAGGATTAAAGCATTAGAAAAAGATGGAGAGAAAATCACCTATCATGATTCTTGTTACCTCGGTCGTTCCAATGGAGTATACGAAGCTCCAAGGGCAATTCTCGACGCTCTAAATTCTGATGTGGAAGAAATGCAACGAGCAAAGGAAAAAGGACTATGCTGCGGAGCTGGCGGAGCGCAAATGTGGAAGGAAGATGAAAATGGGGACAAGCGAATTAATATAGAACGAACCGAAGAAGCTTTAGCAACTGGTGCGAAGAAAATAGCAGTGAATTGCCCTTTTTGTTTGACCATGATGTCTGACGGTGTTAAAGCAGCAGAAAAACAAGAAGAGGTGATGGTGTACGATTTAGCAGAGTTGATTGTAAACAATCAGAAATGGTAAGTTGTTAGGGTTTGAATAACGTAAAGAATAGAAGAAATGAATGACTTTTCGCCCAATTCTAGAGTTTGGATTTATCAATCTAATCGATTGTTAACAGATACAGAAGTAGAATCCATACAAACACATGTCAACCAGTTTTGTGCGCAATGGGCAAGCCATAGCAAACAATTGAAGGCGGCTGGAAAAGTAGTTGATAATCTGTTCGTAGTGCTAATGGCTGATGAATCTCAGGCTGGAGCCAGCGGGTGTTCCATTGATAGTTCTGTCCATTTCATTAAAGGAATAGAGCAACACTTTGAATTGAACCTTTTTGACCGAATGACTTTTGCCTTTGATTCCCAAGATGGGGTGGCCTTAGCCGATAGAACTAAGTTTGAAAAGCTCTACAAAGAAGGGCAGATCAATGATGAAACCCTTGTATTTGATACCCTTGTAAAGACTAAAGCCGATTTTGACAATCAGTTCAAGAAGCCCCTTTCTCAAAGCTGGCATCAGCGATTTGTCTAAACTGGTCCGCTTATTCCACCAATTGATAGAAAATAAGAAACCACCGCTGATCTTATTCGTTACCTTAGTAGAAACATCAAATTATGTTTAGGAAAGTAAAAAATTGGTTGGGGATAGAAGGGGTGAAAATCGAGTTGGATATACCCGAAGTTGTGATCGGTGGTAAAGGATATCTCCCAGGAAAAATTAGATTTTTATCCAAAACCAATCAACGAGTAGAAACAGTAAAGATAAAATTGATCGAAAGATATGTACGAGGTAGGGGAGATGAGAAAAAAATCGATGAGTACAAACTGGGCGAAATGACCTTATCTAAGCCTTTTGATGTGCCAGGGGAAACCAGCCTAGAAATGGACTTTAAATTACCATTCGAATTAATGAAGTCGGAAATGGATGAATTAGCCAATAAGAATATTTTCAATAGAGGCATGGTGAAATTTGCCGGTTGGTTAAACTCAGTTAACTCCAAATATTTTCTTATCGCAGAGGCAAATGTAAGCGGCGTTGGGCTTGACCCATTTGTGAAAAAAGAAGTGTTCATCGAAAAGTAAGTTCGATAAATATTATTTCCAATATATTTTACTAATTGCTTGACCTACTTTTTCGAAGTCTCATCAGCCTTTTCAAAGCGTTGGATGATCTCTTCGTTGGTTGCACCTAAATTCTGCAATAGGAATTGAACATCGTCTGCAAAACCATCCTCAGGATACTTCTGTAAAAACTCTTGATAAATACTTCTGGCCCGATCAATTTGCTTTAGATCATTGTCCATGGTAAAGGCTTTCAAAAATAGCGCTTGACTAGCCCCTTTCATGTTTGGAAATTTTTGAAGAATCATATCAAAGTAACCAATCGCCTTTGGATATTCTCTCATTGTTCTGGCTGCTTCGCCAGCACTAAGGATTTTTTTCACAGACTCTTCATCCGGAGAAATCATCGCCCGAATCTCCGCAGCATTCTGATAAGACAAGATCGCCTCCTTATTCATTTCTTGTTTTCCATCCTTCATGAAAAATTGAGTACTCAAACGAGCCAGCATCGTGTCTATACCAATTGTACTGGAGCCAAGTTTTTCTGTAAGAGCGGATGCATCCAACATACCGCCATTATTTGACAACATCGTTTTTAACTTACCTAAGAGATCTGTCGTATTGTCTCCTGCTGTAGGATTCATTAATCTAGTTTGGTAGGCAGCTATCAGGGCTGTAGCCGCTTCTTTACTGGGTGCTGTACTAAAGGCAGATTCTAGGCCTGGAAGAGGATCAGATTGACAGCTGAACAATAGGCCAATTGAAATCAAACAAAAAAAGATGGATCGTTTCATTTTTATATACTTTACAACAAAAATAGTTAGTCTGGGATAAAATTTCATTTATATACCTAATATATTTAAGTTTTGTGAACTGAGCAGCATTATGCTTGTTATCGACTAAATTATTCTATACATGAGTCAGCATTATTTTTGGTTTAGAAGGGATTTGAGATTAGTGGACAATGCTGGTCTTTATCATGCTTTAAAAGCTGGAAAGCCAGTATTTCCAGTATTTATCTTTGATAAGCATATTTTGGGAAAATTAGCCGATAAAGAGGATGCCAGGGTTACTTTCTTGCGGGATACTCTAAAGACTTTGAAATTGGAGTTGAAAGCCTTGGGTTCTGATCTTATAGTGAAATACGGGGCTCCTGAGAAGATTTGG
>CALGJW010000109.1 GCA_937930025.1 uncultured Saprospiraceae bacterium
AAACCTTTTAGAGGTTTCAATAGGCCATGCGCTTATAATTGATGCGCTTTATTATGGTTTGAACAATACAATTCAAATGTATTTGAATTGTCTAAGTAAGTCATAAATTTAAGGTAATCAATGGCTTATGTTAATTGCAACACATCTTATATCCCTCATAGAGCATTTTTGCTACTAAATGGTTGGTTCATTGCCAGCGATTTGAACATATAAATCGTTCATTATATTAATGAAGTGTTAAGAATTTATTAACTAGCAATTTTTAAGGGTGGTATTTTCCACCTAATCACTTAAATATTTAATCAAATTAAATCGGCTTAGTATGAAAAAACTCTCACTAGTTTTAGTACTCGTTTTATTTGCTGCAAGTTGGATGCTTGCCCAGCGAACGATTTCGGGTGTTGTCACTGATGGTGGCAATGGAGACCCTTTAATTGGGGCTAACGTAATTATTAAAGGCACCACTACCGGAACTGTATGTGACGTGAATGGGGCTTATTCGCTTTCAGTACCTGAAGGTGCTAACACTTTGGTTTTCAGTTATATCGGATATAACCCAACAGAAGTTGAGTTAACTGGTTCTAATACCTTAGATGTTACGCTTTCAGAAGGAGTATTGCTTGAATCTGTAACTGTTAATGCCCTTGGTTTAAAGCAGAACAAAGATAAAACAGGTTCTGCATCCTCTACGGTTAGAGGAGAAGCAATGGTCAAATCCGGAGAAACCGGAATTTTGCAAGGTTTAGCTGGGAAATCTTCCAGTGTGGTAGTAACCAGAACTGGTGGAGATCCGGGAGCCGGAGCTTACATTCAAATTCGTGGTCAAAATACTATTACTGGAAATACTCAACCGCTAATCGTTATTGACGGAATGCCTGTTTTCAATAGTTCTTTTGGATCCAATAGAGTAGCCACTGGAAATCAGACGGATGGTGTTGTTCAACAATCAAGATTGAATGATATTAATCCGGATGACATTGAATCTATGGAAATCCTGAAAGGAGCGGCGGCAGCTGCTCTTTGGGGAACTAGAGCAGCAAACGGTGTTGTTGTTATCACAACAAAGAAAGGCGCGTCTGGAAATGGAAAGAAATTTGACGTTAATTTCAGATCCACTATTTCGACAGATCAGGTAAATGTTGAGCATCCTTTGCAATCTACTTGGGGACAAGGATCTAATGGAAACTGGGTAGCTGGAACTGGTAATACTTGGGGAGACAAAATTGCCGACCGTTCTGGAGCAGCTAATCAAGAGGCAGATGCACCAGGAAAATATTTTGATGCAGATGGTGTTGACATGTACAACGGTTTTTTCGAGGCTGAAGGCGGAACAAAATATTATAATGTAGTTCCTGCCAATACTGATGTATTCGATGCTTCTGGAAATTTACTTTTCACCACTGGAGCAAGTGGAGGAAATAACTCTAAAACAGTTCACCAAGATGGTAATCGTGATCAAGTTTTTAGAAATGGATTTTTTACGGATAACGCAATCAGTATTGGTACTGGCGACGCTTCTTCAAATTTCTTGGTTTCATACTCTAATTTGAGTCAAAAAGGAATCATTAAAGGAAATTCAGACTATAAGAGAAATACACTTAGAATAAATTCTAGCCAACGTTTTACAGATTATTTGAAGTTGTCTATGAACGCATCTTACGCTAACATAAATTCAAATAGAATTCAAACAGGTTCAAATCTAAGTGGACTATACTTGGGATATCTAAGAACTTCTCCTGATTTTGACAATACTGATTACAAAGGAACTTATGTAAGCGCAAGTGGAGTTCCTAATTTAAACCGTCAAAGAGGATATAGAAATCACTTGGGAACTAGTTCTCCTGCCTATAATAATCCAGGATGGACAATCAACGAACAAATAAATACGTCAAGTGTTAATAGATACATGTTCGCACCTGAGTTAAGTTTTGATCCAACTACATGGTTAAATATTACTGGACGTGTTGGTATTGATAACTATGCAGATACAAGACAAACTTTTTTCCCAGTTTGGTCCGCAGGTTCTGGAACTTCTGGCGCAAATGACGAAGAAATTTATCAAGAAACTCAAATAAACACAGATATCTTTGCGCGTGCATCACATAGTTTTTCTAGCAAAGTGGTTGCTAACGTTTTAGTTGGATTTAACTTGAATGATCGTAAATTCAGGTATAACCGAGGATTTAATTCAAACTTCGTTATTCCAGGTGCGCCCTCAACAACATTAGATAATGCTGCTGCTGACAATACTGGAATTAGTAACTTCAAAAGAGATATTCGCTCTAATGCAGGTTATGTAACAGTTGGAATGGATTTATGGAACATGCTTAATGTAGATTTGACAGCTCGTACAGAAGTTGCCTCAACTTTTACGGATAATATCTTTTATCCATCAGCCTCTGCTGCATGGAGATTTACTCAACTTGACGGATTAAAGCAAAACTCAACTTTAAGTTTTGGAAAGCTAAGAGCTTCTTACGGTACAGTGGGAGTTCAGCCTCAACCATATCTTACAGGGACTGATTATGTAGGTGGATTGATTCAAGAAAGTTGGGGTCCTAATTTGAATGCAGATTTATATGGTGGATCTTTTGTTCAAAGTACTGTTCAAGGAAACCCAAACCTGCAACCTGAAAAGAAAACAGAGTTTGAAATAGGTGCTGATCTTCGTTTTATCAAGAATAGAATTGGTTTAAGCGCTACTTATTATGCTAATACAATTGAAGGAGCAATTTTTGCTGTGGACGTACCTGCCTCAACAGGATTCGCAAGCAAGTGGGATAACGCTGCTACAATAGAAAACAAAGGTTTTGAAATTGATGTAGATGCGGATATCATAAAGAATAAAGATTTTACATGGAATCTTTTTGGAAACTGGTCTACAAACGAAAATCTAGTTGTTGATTTGCAAGGAGTAGAATCAATCTTTTTGAATGGATTTACAGGATCATCATCTAGAGCTGTAGAAGGACAACCAATGGGTACTTTCTGGGGTGGATTATGGGATAGAAATGATGCTGGAGAATTAATTCTTGATGAAAATGGATTTCCTCAACAAGCATTAGAAGAAGGTATTATGGGTGACCCTAATCCAGATTGGAGAGGAAGTCTTGGAACTGGCATCTCTTACAAGGGATTTACTGTTTCTGCTTTATTTGAAACAATGCAAGGGAATCAAATGTGGGGTGGAACAAGAGGTGTACTTACTTATTTCGGAAGGCACCCAGATACTGAAGGTGAAGTTACTGCAACCGAAGATTTACCTACTGTGAATGGTGGTACTATTGCTGCTGGTGAAACTTTTAGAGGAGAAGTGAGAGATTTTGGCGACGGAAATGTGGCCCTTACTCAAGCCTGGTACCAAGGACTCGGTGGAGGTTTCGGTCCTGTTGGAGAGCAATTCATTTATGATGCTTCTTGGACTCGTCTTCGTGAGTTGAGCCTTTCTTATAGATTATCTACTAAAGGTTTCATGGAAAAGTCTAAGCTTGATTATATCGAAATTGGAGTTACAGGACGTAATCTTCTATTGATCACTGATTTCGAAGGTCAAGATCCAGATATGAACTTAACAGGAGCTAGTAATGGTCGTGGATTAGACTATTTCTCAAATCCTGGAACTAAATCGTTCTTATTTACAATCAAAATCAATTATTAATTGTTAATAATTGAAATAAGAACAATCAACTATTTTAAATATAAATTTTATAAAGATGAAAGATATTTTTAAATATTCATTTATAGTTCTTTTAGCCGCTGGCTTATTTTCCTGTAAAGGAATAGTAGAAGACTTGAATGAGGATCCTAATAATCCGGCGGATGCGCCGTATGAATTGATGATGACTGGACTTCAACTTGGAAATGTTCAAGTTCACGAAGGAGAGTTAACACGTTTAGTCGGAATGTGGTCCGGATATTTTACCGGGTCAGATCGTCAATATATTGGTCTTGAATCATACAATGTAACTGCTGGTGATTTTGATAGCCCATGGCAAATAGTATATGCAAATACACTGTCTCAAGCTAGAATAGTTCAAGAAAAAGCTGCCGCAGCTAACGATAAAGTTGCTTTAGGGATTGCTCAGATAATTGAAGCGCATACCGTAGGAACTGCCGCTTCTCTTTGGGGAGATATTCCTTACACTCAAGCTGCTGACGTAGAACAATTTCCAGAGCCAGTTTATGATAGCCAAATTGAAATCTATGCAGCTTTGCAAACCTTGCTTGACAAAGCAATTGTAAATGTAGCAGGAGGAAATTCTACTATGAGTGATGCAACATTTTTTACAGATACTAACTGGGGAGAAGTAGCCAATACGCTTAAAGCAAGATACTATATGCATACAAAGGAATATGGTAAAGCTAGTACTGCCGCTGCAATGGGTTTAAATACTTCAGGGTCAGCTTGGATGGCTGATCACGATGTTTCTGGATATACTGATGGTAGATTTAACTTAATTTTCTCATTCTGTATTTGGAATAGAGAAGGTTATATGACCGCTCAAGATGCCCATCTTCCTGTAATGCTAGATCCTACTACTTCTAGCTATAGAGGTAATAGTAAAACCGATGAAACCCTAAGATTCGGATACTTTTTCAATCAATGGGGATGGTATGGAGCTAACTATGATCCACATTGGTGGGCTGGTGGAATGTTTTGGAGAGATGAGGCATATCCATTGTTAACTTACAACGAGAATCAATTGATCCTTGCTGAAACAGCAATGCGTGATAATGACCCTGCCAATGCACTAATTGCTTTAAATAACGTTAGAGATGCTTTAGATAATCGTTTTGGTACGGGTGTCGATACTACTTATGCACCTTATGTCATGGAGGATTTTATGGCAGGTGGAATGGAGTATAATGGAACAGATACAAATTCTTCTTTAATGGATGAAATTTTTGAGGAAAAGTATGTTTCTATGTATGCTCAAATCGAAGGGTATAATGACCTAAGAAGATTGGGTAATCCAGTGAATGTTCCTGTAACTGCAGGGGCTGGAATTCCTGAACGTATTGTTTACCCTCAATCTGAGGTGAATGCTAACGATAACGTTCCACAACCTTTGCCTGGAATTTTGGATAAAACTCCGGCTAATATGTAAATTGAAAATGTATCTTTTCAGATACTTCAATGATAATAGTTGGGCCTCTTATTAAGTTAAGAGGCCCTTTTTTATGGGCCTTTTTATAATAGAGTGTAGCGATGTTAAAAAAAAATGAAGTTTTGTTCGTATATTAAACTATTGGATTATTACCATTTGGATTATTTAATTTAATTTATTTCATCATGCTACGATTCTTAGCAATATTTCTAATTGTGAGTGCCTCAAATTTTCTATTTGCACAGTCTGAAGAATTAGTGACAGATTTTATGAACAGCCCTACAAACATAACAGCCTTATCTAATGGGGGTGGTTTTTTTATTCCCAATACATTTAAAGAAGAGAAAGTTGGCGGTCATTATTATTTGAATCCTAATTGGCAGAAAGGAAAGTTGAAAACAAACAAAAATGATTTTTTTAAAATTAATGGTCGATATAGAATCTACGATGATGAAATGCAAATATTTTTAAATAACCGCATACAAGCATTGGATAGAACACAACTAAGTGCAATCTCGATAGGTGACCAAATTTTCGTCCCTTTGCCATTTATTACTGGGAAAGGTAAAGTTGAAAATTCTTATTTTGAGTTGCTAGTGGATGGCGAGATTAAAATGGTATTGCGTAGGTCGACTAGGATTGTGGAAGAGTACCATAAGCCAGGATTGAGCAGTGGAAAGAAAAGAAGTAACTTTGTAATTCAGTCAGAACCTTACTATTGGTTAAAAGGTCAACCCGCTGTTTTGATCAGTAAAAACAAAAATTTCGTATTAGATATTTTTAAAAAACAAAAACCTTTAATAGAAGAATTTGCCAAAAAAAATAAAATTGGCTTCAAAAAAATAAAAGATCTTGAAGCTTTGTTTCAGTATTATAATGATCTCCCAACTTCTCTCAATAAAAGTTGATCAACTATTTAAAGAGTAGGAGAAAACATTGCTGTCCTGCTTAGGATATTTTAATAGTATAACTATAGGACTTTTTGGTGGCTGCTTTAGGCTCTGATTTGTTTGCCGGCTTAATCGAGTACTGAACTTGGGATGCTGGCTTTACAGCCTCTTGTTTTATCTTAAACCAAACCCTAATCTTTTTGTGATGAATCACCCGTAGTTTTCGAATTTTTTCTACCTCAAATTTCATAAGTCTTACCAGACGTTTGGCTTCTTCATCACAGCCATGTCCAAGACCACTAATTACCTTGGTGGTAATTACTATCCCTTTGTTATTTATGCCATATCTGATATAAACAGAACCTTCTATCTTATTTTTTAGCGCTTCCTTAGGGTATTTCAGATTATCTGCTATAAATTTTCTCATAGCAGCCAAACCACCTGAATATTGTGGGGACTTTATAAATTGATTCCCTTTACGTTCCTTTTTCATCAAACGTAAGGTAAGATTTTTCGAAATAGCCGTTTGTCGATTTCCTAAGGATTTTAGGTAGATTAACTTGACATTAAGGACTTCACGTTCTATCTTAGGCACAGTAAGTCTTTTGAGACGACTTTATGAAGCACAATACATTTTTTCAATACCTAGAACATGAAAGGCGATTCTCGCCCAATACCTTATTGGCCTATGAAAGGGACCTTAAGCAGTTTTTTTCCTATTTGAAAGAGCAGTATGATACGGATGATGTCAATAAAATCAAGCATTTTCATATCAGATCTTGGATGGTAGAATTGATGAAAAGAAAGGTGGTCAACAAATCCATTAATCGAAAATTGTCTTGTCTTCGTTCGTATTTCAAGTTTGAGCAAAAAAAGGGATTGACCACTAATCCTATGAAAAAGATCGTTGCACCCAAGACAGGAAAGAAGTTACCAATCTATGTCTTGGAAGATGCCATGGAGAAAGTCTTGGATCCTGATAACTATACAAAGGACTTTAAAGGGGAGAGAGATAGAATGATAATGGAATTATTGTACGGTCTAGGTATCAGAAGATCAGAGCTGATAGGCCTTAAAGAGAGTAGTATAGATTTCAACCAATCTGCCATTAAGGTTTTAGGAAAAGGAAACAAGGAGCGGATTATTCCTTTTTCGGCAAATTTGGGGAAAATGCTAGTTCATTATTTAGAAATAAGGGAAATCGAATTTGGCACCAAATTGGGCAATTTATTTTTGACGGAAAAGGCGAAGCCCCTATATCCCAAATTCCTTTACAATGTGGTTTCCAAGTATTTGTCGCTTGTTCCTACATTAGAACAAAAGAGTCCGCATGTCATGCGACATTCATTTGCCACCCATTTAGCCAATAAAGGAGCAGATTTAAACGCTATTAAAGAACTATTGGGTCATTCCTCTTTGGCAGCGACCCAGGTTTATACGCATAATTCGATTGAACAATTAATTCATGTTTACCAAAATGCTCACCCGAAAGGGGAGTGACAACTAACAGCCTATGTAAGAATGATACTTATTTTTATTACTTAACCTCTAAATTATAATACAGATGACGATACAAACTCAGTCAGTTCATTTTTCAGCAGATAAGAAATTACTCATCTTCATTGAAAAGAAATTAGAGAAGTTAAACCAATACTTTGACCGGATTCTTAGCGCAGATGTCATATTAAAACTAGAAAACACCGGCCAGATAAAAGGTAAAATCGCAGAAATTAAACTCAGCATTCCCGGAACCGTCCTTTTCGTAAAGGAAAATGCCATATCATTTGAAGCATCGGTGGATAGTGCAATTGAGGCCTTAAAGCGACAACTTATTCGATATAAAGAAAGATCCCGTTCAAAAAGCTAAAAAATTTAGTCCCAAATCAATTGATTTGGGACTTTTTTTTTGAGTAATTCTCAGCTCAAATTCCTTATTTCTATATTGAAAATCTTACCTATTGAATTGACAGTGAAGGAGTCAAAGTCAACTATCTTTTATGCTATGAGCCAAAGGGGAAATCACTTCTTTGATTCGCTGAAAATTTAATTTCAGAAATTGGCCAGAATTTTAAATAAACTATTTTCTTTTTAACCAAAAACTGTATCTTTGCAGTCGCATTTGAACAAATGCCTAAAAAAGGTCAAAAGTGACCTATTTATATTGTTGAAATACTATATGTGTTCCGTTAATCAATATGATTATTGGAAAGCATTGGTTTCCAATATTTTAGATAAAAAATGGATATAAATTTTTACTTCTCGATGCAGGTTTGACTATCTGTTTTTGGAATTAAATTTTGAAGCTATTTTTCTTAACGCTAAATCTCTTGAAAAAGTGGAAATTTGTTGTTTGGCAGAATCCGACAGGAAGAAACCAAACTTTTGACAAAATGTGCGTTAAAGTCTATTGGATATAAGATGCCGATGTAGCTCAGTTGGCCAGAGCAGCTGATTTGTAATCAGCGGGTCGGGGGTTCGAATCCCTCCATCGGCTCCATTTTTAGTTTTGGACCGTATTTCGTGGACCAAAGATTAGAACACACAAGCTCTTGAGGGGGTGCGCCGGAGTTGGAGAGCCGGGGCAGACTGTAAATCTGTTGTCTACGACTGAGTAGGTTCGAATCCTACCACCCCCACTAGCTATAAGGGGGCTTGTAAAGAAAAAATAACCTGCAAAAAGTTGTGGGTCATAATAAATAGAGAAACAAATGTATAATTGAAAGTGTGGAATTTGGAAATTCTACTTTTCGCTTCTGCGAGCTTTTTGATAATACAATTGATGCGGGCGTAGCTCAGTTGGTAGAGCATCAGCCTTCCAAGCTGAGGGTCGAGGGTTCGAGTCTCTTCGCCCGCTCAAAGGACCCTCCGGTTTATCCGGGGAGTCCACTATTTTTGAATATGATTTTTTACCATGGGGTCTATTCCTCATCTGCCGATGTAGCTCAGGGGTAGAGCACTTCCATGGTAAGGAAGGGGTCGGGGGTTCAATTCCCTTCATCGGCTCAATTAAGCAAGAGGCTTGCCTCAACTTAATATGCGTAACACAAAAAGTTCTTTTTAATGTATTCTGAATATTATATTAACTGGAACGTTTTATTTCATTTTTCATAATATTGCCTAAAAAAAAATAACGATGGCTAAAGAAACATTTGACAGAAGTAAACCGCACGTAAATATCGGGACTATTGGTCACGTTGATCACGGAAAGACAACACTGACTGCAGCCATCACTTATGTATTGGCAGGACAAGGTCTTGCGGAAAAGATGAATTACGATGCGATTGACGGAGCTCCAGAAGAAAAAGAGCGTGGTATTACAATTAATACTGCTCACGTAGAATATGAAACAGCTAATCGTCACTATGCACACGTTGATTGTCCAGGTCACGCGGATTATGTTAAGAACATGGTTACGGGTGCAGCTCAAATGGATGGT
>CALGJW010000110.1 GCA_937930025.1 uncultured Saprospiraceae bacterium
AATGTTCTTGTGCATTTTATTGCCTATATCTCTTTTGGACAGACTAAATAAGTCTAAGATTTTCTTACCGGAAGTATCAAAAAGCACAACGGCGATATCTTCTTGAATTGTTGAAGTACATTCAATCGTAATTGATTGTGATGCAGGATTGGGGAATGTATTAACAGCAACCTCAAAAGGTGAATTCAAATCATGACTCTTACTAACTATTAAAGCCTCATAATAAAACAACAAGTCCTTTCCTCCCCATTTCTGACTTTGAAAATCCAATTCATTGCCCCCTTGATCCAAGAAAGTAATGCTTTCCAATAACTGACCGTCGCTCACTACAAAACTCAAGTCCTTGTCGATAGCACCATTCAAAAAAATCGTGAGTTGGGTTTCGTCTTCGTTTATGGTTGATGAAAATTTGTAATTTTCTCTGGCCTTCCAAAAGTCGCCAAACTTAGTGATCTCCATTGTTAGTACATCCTCTGGCAAACCATCTGTGTAATCATTTTGCATAACTGATTTATACTCCCGATTAGGATGGATAAGCAATACGATCGGAGCCCCATTATTTATATTTTTATTCGTTACCTCATTCCAAACTTCCACTTTTTCAGCATAATTATCCGAAGAAATAGGATCGCTATGAAAAACATCGGAGATGGTAACAGGTAGCTCATAAACCGAAGAGACTTTACCAGAGAAACTTCTTCCAGTTACATTTTGATACGGAAAATGAGTTAAGACGTCCGCTGCAGAGTTACTTGAGTTATAGTCGTATTCGAGTTCATCCAATACATCGACCAACTTTTTGGGATAAACCAAATGGCCTGATCTAAAAAAAGTGATTGGTAATTCCAAGTCCGATTCTAATACCTTTTTTGAGACTTCACATTCTCCAAAAACAGTTCCTCCTGAGGTCACCGAACCATCGTTCAACGGCAAATAATTCTCTCTAGTGTTTCCTGCAAGTCCCATTGGAAAAATATCTTCGTCGGCAAAATCAAAAAAGTGACCAACGGAATGCGAACCAAAGGCCTGGCCATTATCCTTTATGTAATCCATGGTTTCTTCTGTGTTCAAATAAAAATCGCTCATAAGGGCGTCATCCATGTATCGTACGGTAATATTGTATGTGGCTTCTATTCCTCTTTCCTTTTCAGAATCGACGAAGTAATGTAAACTTTCCATTCCTGTCCGGCTATCAACATCATGGGTAACCATCAAAGTTGAGCTAGAATTAGAAGGACTGGTATGTAGCCAAACTGCATGTTTGTTATACTCTAAAAATAGTCCTCTAAGGAATAATGCAAAAACATCAGAAGTTGGTTCAAAACCATTTGATGAAATTCTTTGCGCTTCATAATCTCGATTGATTTGATTCCTCAAAATCACTTCTTTCCAAGACAACCCAATACATAGCGCCTGACCATGACCGAAGGTATTGAGAACAGCCGCTGACATACCATCTTCGTAGGATGCAATATTGATTGCTCCATTTCTAGTATAGCCTAATGTTTTATATATTGAACCGCTCGTTGGTCTACCTAGAGATACCGTCCATTCTTCTGGCTCATCAATCCATCTTACTAATTTTGAATCCAGTCCTTTATCCCATTCTAGGAAATATCGCGTGTTGCTAGATTCCACGGATTCAATTCCGAACAAAGGAAATAAATCTGGATCTTCTAAACGTGGAATAATTAAAGTACCGCCGTTATCAACATAGGTTTGAAGCAGATCTTTATCTTGGTTGGTCAAGGTCGTAGAAATCACCTTTGAACTAAATATCACCATGGAGTAATTATCAGCTGTTTCCAAATCAGCTGTAATTATATAAGGAACACCAGCTAACTTAACCATATGTTCTGCAGAAAAAAGTCGAGAATCCACGATATCACTTTGATCGACCGTTAAGTCCACAATTGCAATTGCTCTTTCTAAAGATTGAGAGAAGAGAGAATTGATTGCTCCGAAGCAAAGGAAATAAAATAGGAAAGTAGCTAGTCGCATTGTTCAATTCATTTTCAAGTAATTCAAATCGAAAATACCTGAGTTATAAAAATGCCAAAAACGAAATGAACGAATAAGTTTTTACCTCATCGTCCTTTGGCCAATTCTACTTGTGCTATTTATTGGGAAAAACATCGAAATGATGCAAGCGGCACTTTGTAGACTTAGATTCAACCCGAATAAAATTCCACTTCTTATGAATCAATTCCAGGCTGCTTTTACTAGTTGGCAGCTTAGAATTTGTGCGCTTGTAAATACGCTGCAAAAACCTTACCAGTAGATAGAGGATAACCAATCGCACCTATTATAACCTTAAATAATTGGTAAAATAAAGGTAATCAGCACTTTAGTTCTAAATGACAATTGATAATTTACTTATCAAATTCTATATTATAGATTGGAAATATGGCTATTATGCTTCCTTTGTGAATAAATTGATCATAGGATTTAGCAATTACTTCGAATTCGTTTTTTCCTATTATCTTTCTTCCAAAAGGCGTTATTATATTTGAAAGCCATCAATGATTCAAGGCTTATTTGTTATTAATAAAATAGCTAAAACAAATTCAGTAAAAATTTGCCACTGATATGACAACCAAATATGATAAAATAGGAATCAACTACAACCGAACTCGAAAAGCAGACCCGCTTATAGCTAGACGAATTTTGCATCATTTAGCCCCAACTGTAAACGGTAAATATTTAGACATAGGTTGTGGCACAGGAAATTACACGAACGAATTTCAGCAAAAAGGTTTTCAATTTATTGGTATTGATCCTTCTCAAACTATGCTAGAAAAAGCAAAAGCCTTGAACCAAGCGATAGATTGGAGAATTGGTCAGGCTGAAAAAACAGGGCTTCCCGAAAACTACATAGAAGGAATCACCGCTTCGTTAACCATCCACCATTGGACAAATCTCGGCAATGGGTTTGTTGAATTAGCTAGAGCACTAAAGCCAGGTGGAAGAATTGTAATTTTTACTGCTACACCAAAGCAAATGAAAGGATATTGGCTTAACCATTATTTTCCCAATATGCTTGAAGATTCAATCAACCAGATGCCTTCATGGGATAGTATAGAAAGAGGGTTGGCTAAATCGGGAATAAAAATTATTGAGACGGAGAAGTACTTTATTAAACCAGATTTGAAGGACTTTTTTCTCTATTGCGGAAAAGAAAATCCAGCGTTATACTTTAACGAACAAATTCGTCGAGGAATTTCTTCCTTTTCGGCACTGGCAAATCAAGATGACGTAAAGACTGGATTATCAAAACTTAGCGAAGACATTAATTCAGGAAAAATTGATGCTATTATGGATGAGTATAAACATGACGCAGGAGATTACCTATTTGTGGTCGGCAAACATTCAGTATAAAAATTGATTTCATCAACACCAAATTTAAATGCAATTCCAAAAATTTTAGAATCCAAATACTTACATTAGAGGAAAACAATATTGAGGCCACTCCTTTTTTATCACTAAATAATTAAAAGATGAACTACAGAAAGCTTATTGGAACTGAAGATAAACGACTCACATTAAAGACGCCTCCTCTCAGTTCTGAATTCACTATGCATGTTGAGGAAAAAGATGGTCGCGACATTTTAGTATGTTGGGTAAAAACTACTTATCTCCATTATGAACTAAGCGTTATCGAGGATCTCCACAGGATGCTTAAAAAACATGGTGACTGGATGCTGATGGGAAGTAAGGATGAAAAGCAGGAAACTAATCCTGACACTGTAGAACATTGGGGAAGATCGAAGGATAATCCAATCGGAGGATGGTATGGATTGAGAAAAGGATACCGTGGAAGAGTCGGTATGTATATTCCTCCATTAATGGAACACCTTGGATTGGCAGAGATTGAGCATAATAAGCGAAGTAATAAGATGCGTGCTATTTAGTTCTCGTATTGTCACAAATTCTGCAAACAATTTATTAGTGGTAAAATTATGCCCAAGAAAATAGATCCCAATTTGCTTATTGCTATGGGCGTATTGATTGCCAGTTTCGGAGCGCTGTTCGTTTATATTCGACAGGCCTCGATCATGAATGAACAAACTGAAATATTATTGGAGCAAACTAAAGCGAGTACTTGGCCTTACTTAACGATGGGATTAAGCCGTAATTTTGTAGAAAGGGAATTAGATAATTTAAGAATCAATGTAGTAAACAAAGGTGTTGGTCCGGCAATTGTTAAATATGTAATACTGTATTACAAAGAAGATCCTGTTCAAAATTGGAATGAATTTTACACTAAATTGAATTTCGAAAAAGGTACTAGTTTTACCCACAATAATCAACGTATTCATGACGCCGTTATTTCAGCCAATGATGGTGTTGAATTGATTGAATGGTCAGAAAAGAAAACACTAAGTCTAGTTTCCACAAAAACGCAAGATATTACAATTGAAATTTGTTATCAATCTATTCATGGCGATGCGTAGATCATAAAAAGGAATGGTTTCCAATCGGGATTAGAATCAACTGAAAGAAACCAAGTCAATACTTGTATAAAATCAACTGAAAAGACTTTTAAGTATTAACTTAAAACGTATCTCCAATTCTATTTTGAATTTATTGACTTTTTTCCTTAACACAGAAATCAACTTAGCGCAAATGAATTACTTTAAAATCTATTTTACTCCTGCCATATGGTTATCATTTTGCTACCTAATACTTTTTTCTTGTAATCCTTCTATTAATAAAAAGCAAGAAACTTCAAATTTATCAAAAATTGAAATCGATGAATCTCCAATAAATGAGCCTTTTGATAAACCCCCAACTATAAAATGGAAATTTAAAACTGGTAAAGGAGTGGGAACAACACCAGTTATTTCAAATGGGATTTTGCACTTTGGCTCATCTGACCACTTTTTGTATGCTGTGGATGAAAAAACTGGTAAAGAAAAATGGAAGTTCAAAACAGGAAATGAAGTTAACCATAATCTATCCCTTTCAAATGGGCTTATTTTTTTATCTAGTTTGGATAAACATCTCTATGCAATTGATTTGAAAACTCGAAAAGAACAATGGAAATTTAAAAGTGAATACATAAGTTTTTCTAACCCTGCAGTATCGAACGGTACCCTATTTTACACAAATTATGAACAACGCGCCCACTACCTTTATGCCCTTGATGCAAAAACGGGAAAGGAGAAATGGAAATTCGGAACTAGGGACAGAGTTTATTCAAGTCCTGTAGTTTCCGATGGCATAGTCTTATTCGGAAGCACAAATAATAAATTCTATGCATTAGACGCAACTACCGGTACCAAAAAATGGGAATTTGAAGCCAGAAATAAAATATATGCTGGATCAATTGTTTCAAATGGCATAGTCTATTTTGGAAGTTGGGATTACAATTTTTACGCGCTAGACATTAAAACAGGTAAAGAAATTTGGAAGTTTAAGACAAATGGAAAAATTGATTCTACTCCTACAGTTTTCGGGGGCAATATATATTTTGGAAGTAACGATAGGTACCTATATGCCTTGAATGCGAAAACAGGAGAAGAGCAGTGGAAGTTTCAAACTTTAGCAGAGGTCAGCTCTAGTCCAGCAGTTTCAAATGGTGTAATATACTTTGGTGGATGGGACAGAAACTTCTATGCGCTGGATGCAATAACTGGAATGGAAAAATGGAAATTACCTATGGGAATCCCGATCATTGCAAGTCCAGT
>CALGJW010000111.1 GCA_937930025.1 uncultured Saprospiraceae bacterium
TAGTGTCTGTTAGTAAACGTATTTTCTTAATAACACCCTACACCAATGCGTAAATACGCTTTGGCTACGGTAATGCTTCTAGGGATTTGTATAATTTCTTGTGGATTACCTGCGGATAAAAAACATCCGCATGAACAGAAACTAGAAAACAATCTTGTAGAAACAGTTCAATCTGACTCTACAGAAGACCAAATTCGTAAGGCAGAAGCCGAGCTAAAATCCTTCCTAGAGGAATAAACTAGGTAAGCTATTTAATAGCAAAAGAAATTTCAGGCTTGAAAAGCTCGGCAAAACACTGTCGGGCTTTTCTTATTTTGCGAGCAAACCTCTCATCCGATTTTTTAAATTTGGTAGTACCTCAGCTTCAAACCATTCATTTTTTCTAAGCCAAATATTATTTCTCGGCGAGGGATGGGGTAACGGGATATATTGCGATCCATAACTTTCCCAATTCCTAACAGTTTCTGTTAAATTATTTTTGCATTTCTTCTTTAAATAATATTTCTGTGCATAATTTCCTATTAGTAAAACAAGTTCCACCTCAGGCATCATACGAATGAATGTCTCATGCCATAGCGGTGCGCATTCTGGGCGAGGAGGTAAATCTCCGCCTTTTTTTGAGCCTGGAAAACAAAATCCCATAGGTAGAATTGAAAATATTTCTGGGTCATAAAATTCATCCTCCGTCACGTTAAGCCAATCGCGTAGACGGTTCCCACTCGCATCAGCCCAGGCTTTTCCAGACAAATGGACCTTCCGTCCTGGAGCTTGACCAATCACTAAAACTTTTGCTTTAGGATGAACCACAAAAACGGGGTTCACGCCATCAGCTAAAAACGGCTTACAAATAGTACAGGAACGAGCGCTAATAACCAATTCATTCATCTTGCTCATGCAGACAAATTTTGATGAACCAAAAGATTTTTAATCTCTTCCGAAGTTTTTATGATATGAAAATTTGGATGGGTCGATTTGGCTTGCAAGTCTCTAATCCTCCTAGAATTTTTAGTGCTTCTAGTTTCACGAATAATTATAGTCGAAATTCTCCCTGGAAATTCTTCTGAAAGTTGTAAATAATAGTCAATATCATTTGATGCTGTATCTCCTAAGCAGACAAAATTCAAATCTGGATATACCGTTAATATTTTTCTAATTGTCACTATTTTATGAGGCACGAAATCATTTTTCTTGAAAATCAAATTCATTCCAAAATCTCTCAAGAAAAGAGGGCCTTTTGGTAGTTCTTGAATCGCGATGAAATCTTTCAGCACATCATAAATATTCCAAGGGCTGTTCGAAACATAGAAAATTGGATTTTTTACTTCCCCTTCTTTATCCCTACAAAGCATATCCAACACATCTTTCATTCCTTCCATTGGAAGTCTTTGGTGTGCTCCTTTCATAAAAGAAACGTACATCATCTTCAGCTTCATTCTAGAGGTCATATGTGTCTGCAAGACGGTGTCATCCACATCACTAATTACACCGAAGGTTGCTTCTGAAGAAGGAATCATAAATTCAACATTTGCAGGAGCAGCAAAATTATCGGCGAGTTTGTTTTTCAAAATTACTTCAGCAGGAATCCATTTACTTTTTTCTTCTATTGCTATATCCCATTCCCCATTTAGATCAAAAAATCCCTCCTCATTAGTAATCGAGGAAAATACTTTTGACCCTATCTTAATGGAAACTTCAGCATTTGGAATCTCATCCGATTCCATCCTTTTAAAAGTCTCCCATAAATTTCGAAGTTTTGAATCCGACCATTTTTCCAAAAGGCCTTCATCTTCCAATACCCTACCTTTAATGTGAAAAGTAGTGGCATTTCCAAAGCCCAAATAAGTTTGAATTAAAAGTGGAAATTCTCTGTCTTCTTCCTTTTTCAACTGTATACGTTTTTCAATTCTAGCAATTTTTAAAAACAACTAGAATAAATTATTTAGATCTTTTTTAAAAAATCTTCTTTTAACACTAGCCTTAAATTACTTAATAAATAATCTGCATTATTTTTATCAAAGCACATTGGGGGTTTTATTTTCAATACGTTATAGTATGGTCCATCAGTACTCATCAAAATTCCCCTTTCGCGCATTCTATTTATTAAATACTTTGCTTCTTTAGCTGCCGGCTCTTTGGTATTTTGATTTAACACCAATTCAATTCCGAGAAACAAACCTTTACCACGGACATCTCCAATAATTGGAAATTCTAATTGTAGAGATCTTAATGCATTCAAAAGATATTCCCCCGTCTCAAATGCTTTTTTCTGCAATCCTTCTTCTTGAATTACTTTTAGCACTTCATGGCCAATAGCGCAAGAAACCGGATTACCACCAAAAGTATTAAAATATTCCATTCCGTTTGAAAAAGCATCAGCGACTGCTTGAGTACAAACCACTGCCCCCATGGGGTGTCCATTTGCTATTGGCTTTCCTAAAGTTACAATATCTGGAACAACCCCTTGTAGTTCAAAACCCCAAAATTTTTCACCCGTCCTTCCGAATCCAACCTGAACTTCGTCTGCAATGCAAATCCCTCCCGAAGCTCTAATTTGGCGGTAAACCTCTGCTAAATACCCATTGGGCAAAACGATTTGTCCTCCGCAACTCAAAACACTTTCTGCAATAAATCCACCAAGCTTTCTTCCCTCCTGCTCAATTTCCGCAATGGCTTTGTCAACATAGCTCGCATATTGAAGACCAGCTGTTTTTTCTTCATTATAATTCCCTCGATAAATGTCAGGCAATGGAACTATGTGTGTATGCTTTGGTTTACCGCCACCACCCTTTCCATCAAATTTATAACTCGAAATATCTATAGTCCTTTGTGTATTTCCATGGTATCCTATTTCAACGGCTATCATATCCTTTTGACCAGTATATGCTTTTACCATTCGCAAGGCCAGCTCATTTGCTTCGCTCCCAGAATTCACAAAATGAACAACACATAACTCATTCGGAAAGGTTGCTAATAAATCTTCTGCGTAGTTAACTATATTTTCATGTAGATATCGAGTATTGGTATTTAGTACAGACAATTGCTTTTTTGCTGCTGCAATCACTCTTGGGTGTTGATGTCCTACATGAGGAACATTATTCACAGTATCCAGATACCTTCTTCCCTGATCATCATAAAGCCACTGCATATATCCTCTCACAATAATTAGTGGTGATTCGTATGAAATACTTAAACTAGACCCTAAGGTATTTTTTCTTCGAGCCAATATTTCTTTTTTGCTTTGGTTGTGATTTTTTATGATTGGAAAAAATGGGTTGTTCAAACTCCCCATTGGGTCTGGACATATTGATTTCCAAACATTCACTTCATGCGGAAAGATTGCACCTGGAAAATCTCCCTTTATATTTAATGTATCCAATAAGATTTGAAAGTGTAAATGAGGAGGCCAATTTCCATTTGAGGGGGGTTCTCCAATACTAGCGATCTGTTGACCTTTTTTTATTTCATCTCCTGCTTTAAATTCCTTCAGCACCTCTAAAGACAGATGACCATATAAAGTAAAAAAGGTCAAATCAACATTGACTTCATGTCTCAGAATAAGTGTTGGTCCATAATCTCTATCGTGATTATTATTTTGTACGGATTCAACAACCGCATCAAGGGGAGCAAAAACCGGAGTACCACCTTTTCCCCAAACATCTACCCCTAAATGTATAGTTTTCCATTGAGCACCGTTATTCCCTTCGGATTGGTAATCTTCTGTGGTATAAAAAGGTCTTGGTTCCAAATAGCCACCTATACCAAAATTCGCTTTTTCATTATCCAATAATTCAGCTATTCTAGATTCAAATTTTTTGACGTTTACAAAATTTTCTTGAGCCCCTAGGTCCAAGCTACCCACAGACAAGTCCATGAGCATTATTTTCTCTTCCTCAAATTTTACTATTGGAGCTAGATCTAATCCTTTACTGTTGATCCAATTTTCAAAGGTTATATTATTTGGGCAAGGTTCAAGATTACAAGCAGAACGAAAATGGTAATGTGCCAAATTGGGAGAAATTTTTCTCAATTTATTAAGAAGATCCCATGCGACTTTTTCACTAACTAGGAGATATTTATTATTAGGTTCTTTATGTTTATTCCATGCTGCAGTTGCAACAGTAATCATTAGTCTAGCAGTTATCAAATGAAATAATATTTCTAATTCGATTTCTTCTATAGGGAATATTTCATAATATCCTTTGATCACAGATTGCATAGCTGCTATCGGATCTGCTTGAAACATACTTGCATATGCACAGGCGATAGCAAGTTCATTGATTGTCTCAGTATATATAGCATCTCCAAAATCAATTACACCAGTAATTTTTGCCTCGATTAAATTTTCTTCACAAATTAGGTTAAGCTCGTGTGCATCATTATGATTTATCGACTTCCTCAATTTCGGAAGTTTTGGCAGTGCTTCTAATTCAAATAAATTCCAAAAATAATTGGCAATTTCTTTTTGATCTTTACTTGTGAAGTACTCCAAGTATTTTTTTGAATGTAATGTTTCGCTTGGATTCCATTTATAAAATCTATGTGCCGCCGGATGATCAAACCCTTGGAAGATTTTCGAAAAATAACCACAAACATTTCCCCAACTATTTAACAACTTAACACTCCTTGGATTAACATCTCCTAACATTCTTCCAGCGACCCATTTTTGAATCCTCAATATTTGATCCGAATCTACTACAACGTATTCTTCTCCATTCAAAGCTGGAATTATTTCTGGAGTCTTTAACGGAAAATTATTCGAATGAAGATATTTAAGTATTGCAGATTGAAAGCGAACAGTCTCAACCAATACACCAGGACGGCTAAGTTTTACCAAATACTTTTCTTGGGAATCACTAGTCAAGAAATAGTTATAGTCTTCTTCCCCCATTAAGGTTCTAACCGTTCCTTTGATTCCAAAATGAGTGGCTACTAGTTTTAATATTAGACTAGGATCTGGTGGTTTCAATTGCTTAGAATTTATAAGCAAACGTAAAGAGCAGAAATGGTAAAGTAGGTATACGTCTAACTTCGTTTAATAGGTTTTTCATTAACCTTTGAAGGTTCCTTTTCAATTCCTCCTGGGAATACCATATCTGTACTTTGATAGGTTGTTCCAAAAGTATAATTGAGAATCACAATCTGTTGTAGCGCATCGATAAATTGCTCATTGGTTAATTCCTTTAAAGGGTGTGTGAAAATTGAAACAACGAAACCTTCGTAAAGGCCATACTTCGCATCTAGCGCAGAATGGAAATTTGCTATGAGCATTTTCCTGAGTTGCCCTTTTTCTAATTCCTCCTCAGGAATTACCGGTGAAAATATTCTCATACGGTTTGCTTTTTCATCGGTAATAACGAATACCATTTTTTCGGCATATTCTAAAGTCCAAGCACCCAATTCTCCTTCGACAGATTTGACTTCACTTTTTATAAGTTCCTGCAATTTGAGATTATTCATTCCAATCGAATCAATTTCTTTACTTTCATTTTGTCCCATGCCAATTGCAGGAAGCAATATGAATATTAATTGGAATAGGAATGGACGCATAACTTTTTTATCAATATACAGCTTAATATAAATTTAAACTATTAAATAAAGTCTGCCAGAAGATAAACATAGGTTTTCTTATACATTCTTTAGATAAGTTCTCATTGAGGCCGTGCCTGCTTTAGCTTTCTTGGGAACGGAAATCAATTTATTCTCAACTAAATCGTACACTTCGAAATCCAATTTGTCCGAATATTTAAATATTAAATACCTACCTGCAGTTTGCTCGCGTACAATCTGTTGCCTTAACGCAAGAGGCTGATCAAAAATGGTAGAGAGTTTTATTCTATCATTAACAATTTCACATCGCACTAACTGTTTCCCAGATTTTTGTTCCAATAGGAAATAATAGTTTTCAGCTTTTCCATCATAATGACTTTCAGAATATCTTAAAGCAATGGGGCTTCTGTGGTTTGTCATATTGAAGGCATAACCTCCCTCTGACTTAGTCCAACCAAATAAATAGTTGTCCCATGAATCTAAATCACAAGGCTGCTCTTTATCAATCTTTCCTTGTCTCTTTGACGAAATGGGAGGAGAGATGGGGACGACTTCTTCTCCAAATCCCATATGATAGCAATAGATCTCCTCAGGATTCTGAGTGCACACTAATCGTGTGATAGGGTTATAAATATCACCTTGTAAACGATATGGCCTGATCAGATTTTCTTTGTTACGAAGTTTACCATTGAATCGTAGTTCGCAAGTCAATGTATTATAGACCTGAAAAACATTATAGCGCATGACTTCCGGTTGGATCTTTTGAAAAATATCATTCGTCATCGCAAAGTAATACTCCTCTTCTGCGATCCAACTATCCGTTGTTCTATCTATTTTTCCAAAAATTTCACAATTAAAAGTATCTCTGACAGGTTTAGCCTTTTGAACTATTGGAGCAGTTTCTTTTTCATTCATGGAAGAGACTGGCTCTATTTGAGGCTGCTCATTTTTACAGGCAAATAGTATCAGAAAGAAAAAAATGTAAGCAATGTTGGACCTCATAGTATATAGTGCTAGTGTTTGATTGATTGCGCATATTAAGCCTTATTTACGATAAAATCTAGTCTTTCAACGGAGGTAGCGATCAGTTAAAATTCCTAACCTGCCTAGCGTTTTACCTCATTTTATTGGCAATTAAGTCCTCAAAATGTTAAAGTCTGGCCTGAAATACGAAATACTTCGTACTAAAGTTTTATCTACGAAGACTAACGTATATATTTGAAGTACGAAGTTGTTCGTAGAACATTTATTATGAAAAAAGACATCAAAAAAAAGCCAACTGAGGCTGAACTAAACATTCTCCGCATTCTCTGGGAACGCGGAGCGAGTACTGTCCGTGAGGTACATGAGACGCTCTATCCCAACAATTCGGTTGGGTACACAACTACCTTGAAGCTCATGCAGATTATGGTTGATAAAAGTCTCACCATTAGAGACACTAGCCAGCGTACACATATATATACGGCCTCACTGGCTGAAGAGCAAAATCAAAAACGAATGGTCAAAGATCTACTCCAAGACGCTTTTAAGGGTTCTCCTTCAAAACTAGTAATGCAAATTTTAGGAAACCATCAAGCCTCCGCTGAAGAGTTGGATGAGATCAAAGCGCTTATTAACAAAATTGAAAAAAATCAGTAGTCCCTAAAATATAAAAATCATGGAATGGTTCAATACAGATTATTTTACAGCAATAGGTCAAACCTTAATACATTCTTTATGGCAAGGGGTATTGATAGCTTTACTATATTTTATTGCTAAACAACTCTTTGCCGATCAGCCCGCTCGCTTTAGATTCCGTTTGGCCGCTTCCGCTCTATTTGCACAATTTATTTTTACCATCTCGACCTTTATGCTCGTGCTAAGTAACAGCGCAGAAATTTCATTGGTGGGTAATCAGCACGCGCAAATCGGAAAATCACTAATTATAATTACTGCAGCCGACCAATGGTCTCCTAGTTGGATTGCCTTAATAGGTATTTTTTGGTTGGTTGGAACCATTTATTTCATTTTACGCTTTGGAATTGGCTGGTGGCAGACCAACCAAATTAGGACTAATGGCTTTAGGCTTTCTAATTATTGGCAAAGTCAATGTGAGATCCTTAGCAACAAAATGGGTTTAAATAAAACTATTGAATTGCTAAGCTCTAAAAACGTTTCGGTTCCATTTACAATGGGTACATTCAAACCTGTGGTACTATTTCCTTTGGGAATGATAAATCAATTAAACCCTCAAGAGGTTGAAGCAATTCTCGCTCATGAATTAGCACATATTAAATACAATGATTATTTAATCAATTTATTATTCTCCTTTATTGAAGCCCTATTTTATTTCCATCCAGTTGTTTGGTGGTTATCTTATGAAATGAATGCTTCCAGGGAAGAAAGCTGCGATGAATTAGCTATAAAAATAGTTGGAAATAGAATTCAATATGCCCGTACTTTAATGAATGTACAAGAGCGAAGCGGGTATCATTTTTCTCCTGGCATGTCAATGGCTGGGAAAAAAGGACTACTGCATCAAAGAATATTCAAAATTCTGCAACAACCGTATCCCATTCAAGCTGCAAGAAATAAACAAATGGGATTCATAGCCCTAGGTGTTTTGGTTTCCTTTTTCATTATTGGCTCCTTACATGCGCATCAACAGGATTCATCCAAAACGAAAGTTGTAGAAACTTATACACCTGATGAAAATCAAAATGCAGTTTTCGTCCAATTTGATGATGAAATTTCTGAAAAGGAAATTCTGGTAAACGTTTCCAATAATGAATCCATAAATCCACAGAAAAAGAAGACTATTATCGCTGTTGCTCGAATTCCAAAAATAGCGTTGGACACAGTTCCCGACAAACGTAGAAAAGACAAGAATTACACCTTCAGCTATAATTCGACTTTCGGAAAGCAAACCAAAATAAAAATGTCCAACGGAAATATTGATTATTTAAAAATTGATGGGGAAGAAATTCCTCCTTCAGAATACGATGACTAT
>CALGJW010000112.1 GCA_937930025.1 uncultured Saprospiraceae bacterium
AGCCCCAGCGGGGTGACCTATTTATAGCTATAATGAACAAACAATAGTAAGCCCCAGCGGGGTGTGATATTCATCAGGCATTAGTTTGAATTTCCATGCTGCAAAAGTTGGGGATTGGTGATATTAAGGTTGTGAGAATAAATATTTCACCCCTCTGGGGCTCGAATTTGATTATCGTTTATTTTCTATAAATATTGCGCCCCGCTGGGGCTTGATGATACAGCGTATGAATATGGTCGGTGAGATTATTGTGGTGTTGTGAATGTGAGAACATATTTTTACCCCTTTGGGGCTCGAATTTTATTTTGAATGACAGCAACTATTTCAATTCTTTGGAACTCCAATTCATTCTTTTGACACGCAATAAAGAGCCCCAGCGGGGTGACCTATTTATAGCTATAATGAACAAACAATAGTAAGCCGCAGCGGGGTGTGATATTCATCAGGCATTAGTTTGAATTTCCATGTTGAAAAAATAATGACATTCGCAAAAGATTTTTGACAAAAATATTTTAGCTTTGATAATTAGGTAAAAATAAAATTGTTCCGCTGCTCTAAAATTTAACTATATGGCAAATACGTATACCCAATTATATGTTCAAATTGTTTTTGCCGTAAAAGGGCGTGAAATATTATTAGTATTAAAATGCTAAGCAAAGTCCTATCCCTTGTGGACCAATCTGTAATTGAAAAGAGAGGTTGTCATCTAAAATGGTTTCGTTGTAATACTCAACTGCTGTATGCAGGTCTTTAATTGAAGATTTTTTCAAATAGTATTGACCGAATGTAGTACCCACTGCGGTCAACCACAATCCAGTCTTTAAATTTCTATTACCATTGGTTATAAAAGTGTTGTAAGATGCAAGAAGAAAACTTGCCCCCGCCGAAACCAATAATACTTTGGACAAGGATCTTTTAATTCGCCAATTATACGCTAGCATAGAGCTGTTCGGATTACTGATAAGCTGACTATAAAGAGCAGGGCGCTGAGACTTTGTGGAATAACTGACTAGCCGATTATTTTTATCTTTTAATGAAACATAATTCGGAGTAAAATGCACGGTACTTTCTTGACAAAACAGTTCTTGCCCTGGCAACAATAAAAGGAAATAAAACAAGATAATGGAAAGACGCCCATGATTAATATTGGAAGCAATAATTTTTCCTTTTGACATTAATATACCTTGATTGAGTTAGAATTTTAATTCTAAAATCGAAGGTAATAATTAAATTTAAATATATTCTACTAAACCAAAACCCAGAACCCAATCGCAATCTCGATCGTCCCCAGCACCTAGCGACCAGCGCCACTTAGCAATCTTGATCGTCCCCAGCGCCTGGCGCCCAGCACCCAGAAGCACTTCGTAATCTCGATCGTCGCCAGCACTAGCGACCAGCGCCTAGCACCTCTACGCAATCTCGATCGTCACGGCACCCACATTTTATTTCCCCTCCAGAAACCCAGCTTTCCCTAACTTTTTTGATACATTTACAGACATACTTTGATGAACATGTCTGCATTCCCAGTTTGATGGTACCATAAGTTAAACTTACTACATTACAATATCCTCAGAAGCTAATAGCCATTCTGTTGTATAGCATCAGAAAAATGATTCTTAATGAGAAAAAAAATAAGTTTTTCCTTTCGGCTGCTCAGCCAATTTTTTCCCCTAATCCTCCTTCTTATACAGCTAGCATCCTGTGCAGTACCATTGGACAAATCTGCTAACGACCAAAATGACTCAGCAACGAAAGAAGGCTTGATCGAATCTGCCATAGACCTTTCGGGTAAAACCATTGGCTATTGTACCCCTTCTTTGAATGCTCCATATTATCAAGCCCTACTGCAAAGTATTCAAGAAACGACGGAACAAAATGGCATGACCTTTTTATCTGCGGATGGGCAAGACGACATTAATAAGCAAGTAGCGGCGGTGGAGGATTTGATTACGAAAGGGGTGGATGCTTTGTTGTTGAATCCCAAGGATCCGGACGCTTTGGTTGGGGTTACAAAGATGGCGAAGACGGCTGGTATTCCTGTATTTATCATCGATAGTTCTATTGATCCTTCTGCAGAATATGTAACGACAATTCAATCTAATAATTTGGCTAATGGAGAACTTGCTGGTGAGTGGTTGGCGAACAAGTTTGGTAAAAATAAAATGAACATTGCACTTTTGAGTGGCAACGCTGGTAATCCTGTTGGCCGAACACGTAAACAGGGTTTGCTGCAAGGGATCACAGAAGGGCAATTGCGAAACTTGGGCTACATCAACCTATCAGTAAAAACACAGGCATACACGGATTGGTCCTACGCAGGAGGCTTAAAAGCCATGGAAGATATCTTGGTCGCACATCCAACTATTAATGTCGTGATTACAGAATCGGATGTTTGTGTTTTAGGCGCGATTAAGGCAATCGCACAGGCAGGGAAGACGGACGATATTTTAATTGTCGCTGGCGCCGATGGGCAAAAGGAAGCGATTGAATATATTATGGAAACTGATTTTTATGGATGTACTGCAATGAATAGTCCGGTTCAGATTGGAAAAAATGCGGTGAGTTATGCGATCCAATATATGAACGGTAAAAAAGATTTTCCCAAAGTTTCCTTTACACCTCCCTTGCTGATCACTAAAGAAAATGCCGCGCAGTATTACGACCCGAACGCTTTGTTTTAATAAGGAAGGTTTTTAAAAGTGATTAGCTATATGCAAAATGCGAACAAAGACTATAGGTTAGAAATGACTGGAATTTCCAAAAGTTTCGGAATCGTTTCTGTATTAGAAAAGGTCGACCTGAAAGTGAAACCGGGAGAGATTCACGCCTTGTTGGGTGAAAATGGTGCTGGCAAATCTACCTTAATGAAAATACTAAGTGGGGTGCATCAAAAAGATGCGGGTAGAGTTTTGCTAAATGGGAAAGAAATTAATCCTAAAAATACACACGATGGACAGGTATTGGGAATCAATGTCGTGTACCAAGAATTATCCTTAGTCAATGATTTATCCGTTGCAGAAAATATCTATCTGCATAAATTAGGCGCGAGTCAATTTTGGATGAATTGGAAGAAAATAAATGCTGACGCCCAAGCCTTGATTAATTCTTTAGGATTTGAAATCGATGTGACGGCAAAGGTTAGTCACTTGAGTATTGTACAAAAGCAAATCGTGGAAATAGCCAAGGCTTTATCTGAAGACCCTAAGGTTTTAGTTTTAGATGAACCCACCACGGTTTTTGATCCTACCGATACGCAAAAACTTTTTGATAATTTATTCAAATTAAAAGAGAGTGGAATCTCCATTATTTACATCTCGCATCACCTGGAAGAAATATTCAAGATAGCAGATACGGTAACTGTATTACGAGATGGAAAAATTTCGGGAAGCCAACCGATCAATGAGATCGATACGGACGGCGTAATTAAATTGATGATAGGAAGAGAGTTAAAAGATCTGTATCCGCCAAGAACGGTGAACGTGGGGGCTACTCCTATTTTTGAAGTGAAAAACCTAACGGCTAAGGATACTTTGGTGAAGGATGTTTCCTTCTCCGTGAAAGGGGGAGAAGTACTCGGCATTGCTGGCTTAGGTGGATCCGGTAGGACTGAAACGGCGAAGTTGATTTTTGGAGCGGATCAAAAAAAATCGGGTCAACTATTTTTAAAAGGTAAAGAAATTAAAACTAACTCGCCAGTAGATGCCGTTGGTTATGAGATCGGACTTGTATCTGAAAATAGAAAAGAGGAAGGTCTGTTCTTACCCTTGTCCATCCAGGAAAATATTAGCGTGACCAACTTCAAAGCCATTGCTGGAAAATTTGGATTTGTTAATAAGGAAAAGGAAAACAATAATATTCAAAATTTAATTGAAAAGCTAAACATAAAAACACCGAGTGCAATTTCGCCAGTCAAAAATTTAAGTGGTGGAAATCAGCAGAAAGTAGCCTTGGCCAAATGGCTGAGTATTGATTCTAAGGTCATACTCATCGATGAGCCGACCCGAGGAGTGGATGTAGGTGCGAAAGTGGAGATTTATCATTTGATCAATGAGCTGGCTAAAAATGGAGTAGGGGTAATAGTGATTTCTTCAGACATGCCGGAAATCATGGGCATAGCCGACCGGATATTGGTGATGAAGGAAGGCAGCATTTATGGAGAGCTATCAAAGGCGGAATTCTCTGAAGAAAATATTCTACGTTACGCAATCGGAAAACCGTTAAAAAACTAATTCGAAAAAAGACAAACTATGGCTTCAGCTTTAAGCAAACCACAAAATAGCTCGGGAGGTATTCTTCCCTTTTTAATAAAGTACAATACCATATTTATTTTCGTATTGCTGGTCATCTTTTCAGCATTCATTTCAGATGTATTTTTTACCTCTGTCAACTTAAGCAATCTGCTCAAACAAGTTTCGGGAATCGGAATCATTAGCATCGGAATGTTGATCGTAATCCTCACAGGTGGAATTGATTTATCCGTCGGTTCATTGGTTGCTTTGCTGGCTGTAGCCTTCGCTTTGCTCGTCAATATTTTTGCCTTGCCCTTGGCTATCTTGATCACAATCATGATAGGCTTTGGCTTAGGATCTGTTTCTGGATACCTAGTAGCGTATCAAAAAATGGCCCCCTTCATCGCCACCTTAGCGTTGATGACTGTTGCTCGAGGTTTAGGATTTATTTATTCCAAAGGCTCTCCAGTTACCTTTGAAACTTACGGCGGTTTACACATTTCCAATTTTGCAAATAATTCTTTTCTTGGTATTCCCAATATTGCCATCGTGTTTTTGATCATCGTCCTGCTCACCATGGTCATGCTGCGCTACAATGTCTTTGGAAGAATAATCATTGCCATAGGATCGAACGAAGAAGCTTCCCGTTTATCTGGCATCAAAGTAAATAAATACAAATTTTTGGTCTATGCTATATCAGGTGCCTTAGCTGCCATAGCTGCTATTGTCGTGGCAGGTAGAACAAATTTGGGTTCTCCGAACATGGGAATGGCCTGGGAATTAGATGCCATTGCTGCCGTCGTGATTGGAGGGGCCAGTTTGAATGGAGGAAAAGGCTCCGCCATAAACACGCTGATGGGTGTTCTAATCTTGGGCCTGATCAGCAATATTTTAAATCTATTAAATGTCCCTTCCTATCCCCAGCAAGTGGTCAAAGGAGGCATTATCATATTTGCAGTTTTATTACAGCGTTTTGAAAATAAATAATTGAATAGAGGTAATGAAAAAAATGAAATTAAACGCTAAAAACCTTAGCCAATTCGCAGACAAGGTAACGGTTCCCAGCTACGATCGATCTCGCGTAAAAGCAGGAACGATGCATGTAGGCATCGGCGGATTTCACAGAGCGCACCAAGCCTATTACACGGATCAATTATTACATACACCAGGAAATGAACATTGGGGAATTTGTGGCGTAGCCTTATTAGATTTTGATAAAAAAATATATCAAACCCTAGTAGATCAAGATGGACTGTACACCTTAGTGGTAAAAGAATTGGATGGTTCCCATACGAACACCATCGTTGGCTCAATCGTCGAATACCTATTCGCTCCAGACAACCCAACAGCAGTCATTGAGAAAATGGCCAATGAGCAGATAAAAATAATCACCCTCACCATCACCGAAGGCGGTTACAACTACAATGAAGCCACCAAACAATTCGATTTTTCCAATCCGCTCATTCAACAGGATCTAGCAAACCCTACTAATCCCAAAACCATCTTTGGCTATCTTACCCAAGCACTAAAAATCCGACAGGCCAATCAATCAAAAGGACTTACTATTCAGTCCTGCGATAATATCCAACACAATGGAGAAGTGGCTAAAAAAATGCTTTTAAGTTTTGTAGAAAAAGCGGCACCAAAGCTAATCGATTGGATAAAAGCTTATGTCTCCTTTCCGAACAGTATGGTAGACAGAATTACTCCAGTTACGACAGCAGTTGATAGTTCTACTTTAGTTGAATCTACGGGCATAGAAGATGCCTGGCCAGTAGTATGCGAGCCATTCAAGCAATGGGTGATAGAAGATAATTTTAAAAACGGAAGACCCACTTGGGAAAAGGTAGGCGCTCAGTTCGTAACTGATGTCGCGCCTTATGAAAAAATGAAATTGAGTCTACTCAATGCTGGGCATTCTGTTGTAGGAATTTTAGGCGCGCTCCTGGGATACAGCAC
>CALGJW010000113.1 GCA_937930025.1 uncultured Saprospiraceae bacterium
AAATGCAGTTGAATCGCAATGCAGAAAAACTTCGTGTGGGAGACAAAGGTTTTGCGATGTGTAGTACCGGTGGATTTGCAAATAAACCACCAAACCAATTAGACATCGATATGGCACATGTTATGGAAATGGAATTACAGGCATTTTTAGCAGACCTTAATCAAAAGCCAAAGAAAGTGGTAGAATGGTTTGAAAAAGCAATAGCACTAGAAGAAGGCTTAAGTTATGCTTATGGTCCTCCCGCTATCTTCAAACCCATCCACGAAGCTTACGCAGAATGGTTGCTCCAACAAAATAAAGCAGCAGAAGCACTCCGCATTTTTGAAAAATCTTTAGCAAGACATCCTAAACGTTTACTGTCTTTACAAGGTAAAAAGAAAGCAGCGGCTTTACTCCAACAGGATCTCGTACTTCAAGAAGTTGATAAAGAGTTGCAAAGTTTAACACTTACAAAAGAATGGGAGGCTATCCTGTAGTCGTATAATTATTCCAATAACGACCGATCCAAGTTGCGCTGAATGCATCGCAACTTGGATCATTATTATCAAAAACTATAAGGTGATCTAGCTTCGGCCAAATTATAGTTTAACCAATTTCTTTATTACACCTGCTATTTTACAAAAGTATATGCCCTTTGGAAAATGACTAATATCTAACTCAAGCTCGTTGTTGATAAAATAACTTTCCTCCTCTACCAATTGCCCTTGTCCATTATAGAATTGACAATTCAACAACTTAGCCTGAACGGTCTCAAAATGTATCCGAAATTGCTTACTTATAGGATTCGGAAACACACTAAAGTCACTAGAAATTAAGCTAGAACTTCCTTCACCACAAACAGAATGATTAATTAATCCAGGCCTGAAATTTTGTAAAACAGAACGCATCCATTCTTTCTGTCCTTTTGTAAAAAAAACCATACAAGGGTCATAGACATAATCCATAAAATTCATGTACAGATCATCTGTTCCACAAGACATTTGTAAACCTGTAGGACAAGCATTATACGCTCGCGCCTGTGGTGGCGTATCTTCAATGCCATCATCTGTTTCACATTGACTGTCGGTGCCCCAAAGGTGTTTCAAGCCCAAATAATGACCAACTTCATGCACTGCCGTCCGCCCCAAACCGTATTTGGGTTGCTCGTTGATTCCAAAGTATTTATAATCAATTACAACTCCCGTTTCCGCTGCTAAACTAAGCATAGGAAAGGTGCCATATCCAGAAATAAATCCCCCTAAATTACAAACCCAGATATTTAAATATTTTTCTGTATCCCAGGCATCACTTCCTCCACGGTCACTATAAAAAATATCATTACTCTGACCTAACTTTTCATTATTTGTTTTGATTTTCACGATACCATTTGTCGGTTGATCATTCTCATCTTTACTTGCTAAACAAAAACGAATCCCTACCTTAGCGATTAACGATTGATATGCAGTAGGCACTGCAATCAGGTCTTGATTCATTCCATTAAAATCTCTGTTTAAAACATCTATTTGGCTAAGAATGACTTCGTCTGAGACAAAGGACTCAACATCTTCCCAGACAATATGAACGACAACAGGAATCACCATTTCTGTTCTAGAATTCGTGGCATGAATATTATCTGCGATGCTTTTACTTAGCTCCATATAAGTATGATGCAAGGTTGAATCCTGTGCGGTCAATCTAGCACGGTGTGCTTCAAATCCACAAGCGTGTTGTGCTGCTACTAAGTTTACAGTGAACAAAAATACCAATAGGAAATATATGCGCATCCTTATCATTTATTGCTATTGCTGGAATAGGTTGATAAAAAAATCTCACTTTTGTATGGCAATTATTTTAAAACGGATAATTTACTTGTAAAACTTAATGCTCCGGCCTCCCAAATAGAGATGACATAAATACCATTTGGTAAATCGGAAATATCATAGCCATTTGGCTTAATATCCTTGAACTCTTTAAGCAATTTCCCTGTATAGTCATGCAACAATACTTGATAGTCCTTGCCTTCCTGTGGATAGAAATTGGATATAGTAAAATATTCACTTGCAGGATTGGGCATTACAGAAAGATCTGCCGTTTCTTCAACGATTCTACAACCTGCGCCTTGAGGGCAAATCGAAAACTCCATCGTTTTAGCGGACCAAGGTCCCCAACAATCAGCATTTGACATAGCAACTTGAACGCGATAAGTATGACCAGCCCAAAGATTCCAATTCGGATGATTGAGTCTCCAAATATCTCGAAGGTCAATTTCATCTATAGTACCATTCATCCAAAGTCCTGTGCCATTCCAATTATTGCTATTTAATTGTTGAATAGATATACTATAGCGATTATAATTTCGGCATTCCGTAAGATCTAACATAACAGGAGTTTCATACTCAAATTCATCATTACCATTATCATCAATGAGGTCAATGTTAATATCCTCCGGCACAGTAGCTCCAATGACAAATTCATTAGTCCAATACGTTTGATAATAACCTACCCAACCAATTCCCACTGTATTATTAAAAGATCCTTTTTTATAAACACGTCCATTAACAACGTTATTACAATCTAAATTCGAAAGTGGTGGATGAGTATATTCTGAATCCTTAACAGGCTCTTTAATCTTAATTTTGAAAGTTCCATTCGAAATAAAATGATTATTAATTGTGTTTAGATCTTTCACCGGCCAAAATACCCGCAAGAAAGTGCCATCTTCTCGTTTTTTATAGAGGTGATAAGTCCGAGCAGCTTCATTGGGTTCCAACAGAACTAACTTACAGTCACTAGAAACGTAATGACTATTTTCTGCAAGTACATAGAGACCTGTGCTAGCTGGTGCTCCCCAGATACTTACAGCATTGCATCCTCCAGTTGCTATAAATTGAGCATACGAGCTAGACACTATTCCCATAAAAAAGAACAAGAAGAGGGAAGTTGCTATTTTTCTCATTTGAATATATTTTATATTAATAATTACTAAACTTAGAGAAAGGAGGAGGATTTACCAAGGTGAAATGAGAGAGTGTTAGGAATTCAAGTGTGAATAGTGAAACTCAACGAGGGAGTGAAAGTTAAATCCAAGTTCATTTTTTATGATGTCAATACAAGCAAACAAGCTTTTCTTAAAAAAACGAATCCTCTTTTTAGTGAATAAATGTTAACTTTAGCTTGTGATTTGGGTTGTAGGAAAACCTAATGTAAATTAGATAACGTACAAAACACTACTACACAATTATCAAGGCTACATTAAAAACACCGAGGGATACCTTAAGGCATAGTATCTTTTTTCTTTTACTAGTAATTTTCTGTCCTGGAGTTTCGGGACAAGAGCAGGCTATGTGGCATATCACCGATAAGGATGGTTTACCCAGCATGACTGTTTACCATATTAATCAAGACCGATTTGGCAATATTTGGTTGGGCACTGAAAAAGGTATTTGTCGCTTTGATGGAAAAGTATTTAAGACCTACAAAAGTCCTGAACTTAGT
>CALGJW010000114.1 GCA_937930025.1 uncultured Saprospiraceae bacterium
TAGCCGATCGGATTATTATTTGTTGGTGAAAAAGTATAGGAAGGATTTGCTTCGGTAGAAGTATTCCCGTCTCCAAAATTCCAAGCATAAGTTAGATTGGCATTTTCAGGATCATAGGATTGATCTCCGCTAAATTGAACTGTAAACGGGGAGGCACCGAATGTTACATTAGAGAAAATTCGAGCTACTGGATCTTCGTTAGTAGTTCCTGTATAACTTATTTTTCGAACTTGATTCGGATATCGCACATAGTAAATACCTCCGTCAATTGGGCTTGTACTTACATGGACAATTGGCCCACCTGCATTTTTAAATTCTCGAACTTCAGTCAAATCATCATTCGAATCCATTACAAAATTTCGAATCCAATCGGCTCCATAATCGGCATGGAAATAAGTGTTTTGCCAAGTTGCTGGAAAATCATCTCCTGTGTACCAAACTCCTCCAGTTGATGCATTCCCAACAAAAGAATTTCCGGGAATTTGAGTCGATCCGATATTGTAAATTGTATTATTCTGAATTCCTCTGGCTGTACCATTTCTCCAATCCACTTTTGGCCGTTCATGTTGGCTAGGCTCATAAGTAGAGTTAGTATATCCATTACCTCTTCCAGTCATTCCTTCCCACCAAGGCCAGCCAAAGTTTAATCCAGCTTCATCTACAATATTTAATTCTTCTCGTTGCCCCCAACCAACGTCTCCAATATAAAATGTACCGGGATTTCCGTCTGCTTGATTATGTGAACCCGTGCCTGGCTTTTTAGTTAGTCTATATGGATTTCTTAAGCCATATGAATAAGTACGAGACCTCGCTGATCTCGGATTATTGCTATTGTAAAAAGGATTAGAAGGCAAGCCATCTCCAGTATTTGGATCCAATCTCAAAAATTTCCCGTCATGGGAATCCAACTGTTGTGATCGGTATGCTCCTACATTTTCAGCAGCAGTAATAATACCGTCAGTGAGCGCTTGTTGATAATAAGTTTCGCTAGCTGAACCTTGATCGGTAGAACTATAACTTGCTCCATCTCCTGTGGCTACCATCAAAGATCCATCTGTACCAAAAGCCAATGCACCAATTCCATGTGATTCATGTAAACTTGGTACACCCGTTTCTTTAGTTTCACCCAATAAAACTTTTCTACTTGAATAATTTACTGAAGTGAAATTGGTACTGGCTTGTGCCGTATATCTTGTTACCCTTCCAATGGTGGCGGAAAAATATTCGTTGGTATTCGGGTTGTAATTCGGAGTGCCGAAGTTCATTAGATGATGTCTATCAACAGTGTATTGGCAATAAATAAAACCGTTAGATAAAAAATTCGGGTCCAAGACAAATCCCACCATTCCAAAGTCTCTCCAATTTCCGACTTCTTCAGAAATATCCAATAATGGATTGGCTTGCTTTACACCATTATCTACAATCCAGACTTTACCTGACTTTTCCCAGACGAACATTCGTCCATTGTCATCCCAGGTCATTCCGACCACCTGATTCCATCCTCCTAGAAATAGTTGGTCTGAGAAGCCAGCGGGTTGAGCGAGAACAGAAGAGTGTGTAAATAGTATATATCCAAAAATGATGAGGCAATAAAGTATTACTTTATCCTTAGCCATTGACCAGCAACAGTTCATAGTTGTTTGTTTTATTTAATACGAATTGATCGGTAGAGGGATGGGGAAAGTTTGCTTTTGGTGAAATCGATATTACAGAATCTGGGAGCGTTCTTAATACCATAAAATTAAGCAATTTTTTGAATTAGATACAGAATATAATATTAGCCTTAGTTAATTCGAAGTTGAATAGATTAATTTTATTCTTAACATATACTCACTTAGAAGGTCAATTAGTGATATTCTACAAGCTTTAGCACATTTAGAAAATATTTGTTCCACACTATTTTTACAATGGAAATATAGATAAGTGACAGTTTACTTTAATCATTATAAAATATTGGAATATCTTAAAAAATCTTAGTCAATATATTTTAAACCTGTCACAATCTTAGAAATTGAAAATATTTATTATATTACAAATATTTGTTATACTGGGCACTTAATACGCCAAATTTGAATAATTAATTTAGTCTTTTACATACAACAAATTTTTTAACAATTTCTTGAATACTACTGGAATGGTAGTTGCAAGAATATACATATAGCAATGAAAATAAACCAAATTGAATTTTGCTTAACATTCGACAGAATTAATTAACAATTCAATACCATTAAAAATTGTGACAATTTTGAAATGGAATTGAGCATGCAAAATCAAAAAATAATGAAGTACTTAATTATTTTAGCCCTAGTCCTTTCCCTTTTCACTCCAGCAACAAGTCAAGTTTGTGCAAGCTTAGATAACTGGGCATTAGTTTCCGAGAATGGAGATGGAACCTGCACATACAGTGTTTCAATTATAGTTGATTCAGGCAATGGTGCAACAGGAACGGCATCATTTGTTCTTAATAATACGGAAGTCTATTCACAATCGAGTTGTATATGTAATCCATCGACAATTTCATTCCCAATTACAGTAACTTGTGGTTCGACGGTGTCAATAGATGTATTTTATGACGCGCCAGGAAACGGAAACGATTGTTCGGGAAATACTGGAAATATCGTCTTACCTGTACAATGGCTAGATTTTAAAGTAGAAAAAAATGGAGATAAAAATTTGTTAAATTGGTCAGTATACGAAGTTGGTAATTATAAATACTTTATTGAACGAGGAAATGATGGACAACGATTTTCTTCGATTGGAGAGATAAATAATATAGGCGTAAACGATGGAGCTTATAATTATTCTTTCGGTGATACACGCCCTTTAAATGGAATTAATTATTATAGAATAAAGCAATTAGATTACGATGATTCTTTTAGCTACTCTGAAATCGTTTCAGTTGATAACTCATTAATTAAGGAGGTCTTATTATATCCAAATCCTTTTAGCAATGAAATAAACTTGCACAGCGATATCATGAAATCTTGGAAAATAACCAACCTGCAGGGTGCCACCTTGCTCATGGGTCAAGAAAATCGTATTGAAACTACCCAATTGGTTTCTGGAATATATTATCTACAAGTCATTGGAGAAATTCATGATCAATGGATAAAAATTGTTAAACAATAAATTTTCTTTGACAAATTTATAAAGGCCATGAAAAGAAATCGGATAGAAATGTTCAAGACCACTTCTAGGTTCATGAATTAGTACCTGATGATTACCATCAAATTTAAAAATTATATGAACATTGGAGTAGTTATGTTTATCTCTAAAATTCAAGTCAAATAATTAAACATAAATTTCTTACTCTATCACAAACCTACGCACCACCCTTTTCCCCTCTGACGAAATATTCAGAAAATAAATCCCGGGAGCTAAGGCTTGAATTTCCACTTGGTTCGGCATTGCCGAAAGCCGTACCTCTTTTTCAGCAAAAACCGTTCTTCCAAAAATGTCCAAAACTGATATATCCGCTTTCAATTCTTTGGTTACTTGTATGTTCAATAAATCAGAAGTTGGATTAGGAAACAGCTTAAGGTCTACTATCAATTCATCTGCGCCAATAATTGCAGATGTACCTTGTGGGAGATGAACCGAACCAAAAGTTTCTTGAAGCTGCCCCTCTGGTTTTAAATAGCTAAATGACAAAATTTGATACCCCGTGAGTGCTGAGATAAAGGTAAAATTCGTTTCCTTAATTTTCACCTCCAAAGTGCCTCCGCTAAAAACTTGGGAATTAACATAATCGTTGAAAGTGCGAACTCGAAGAACATTTGAAAAAGTTCCGAAGGGCAAGATAAGCGTTCCATAGCCATCTACTTTTCCAGTAATTAGGCCCTCATCGGATGTTGGAATCCCGGCAAAAGTAAATCCACAAGACCAGGAATCAGAAAAAGTGGACTCGTAAGTTAGCGGGAAATTAAAAAGCTGTCGACTATCCGTACATATATTAACAACATTATTATCATTGTTAGAACCATCCAAAAATAATCCTTCGTTTTCCAAGCTTAAAAAAGTTCTTCCATCATTAATGTCATTTCCCAAGGCAAAATCAGAATCAGGAAAATTGGATCCAAATGCTGTGGTACTTGGATCGAATACTTGATTCGATAAGAAAAAATTCAAATCCAAATCACTGAAATCCCACTGGACATCAGGCCCAGTAAGTGAACTATCAAAGCTATAAATGAAATCAAATTTTTTAACTTGACCAATAGCTAAATTGTATTGAGCACTGTTTAGGACTGGTTGACCAAATAACGCGATTGATGTCAAACTTAAACAAAGTGATAGTAGAATTATTTTCATTGGTCAAACATACAATTTTTCTAAATTAGATGCTGCCAAGTAATGCGTTAGTGTGGCTTCAAATACCTTACATAATTCAAAAAAAGTCCAACTCAAAACAAATTCTGAGTTGGACTATACTATTGGATTTTAACAAAACATTTTCTTCTCTTTCAGCCTAATTTGGAATTTCAAAACCAATCCTTAATGGATCATCAACTTCCCCGTATTCACAAAACCATCTTCAGCAGATAAGCGGTAAAAATACATGCCTGAGGAAAGTTCTTTTTTCGCAAAAATAAATGTCGAGGAATTATGATTTTCTTGTCGAATAAGTCTTCCGTTGATATCGAACAATTGCATTAAGAAATTTTGGTCAGGTAAATTGACCAGGTCAAAAATGGCGAAGTCTACAAATGGATTTGGTCTGACTATCACATTCACATTAGGGATGGTCGGGTGTTCGGTGGTGCCCACCATAATCTCAATAAAATTTAAGCCTAGTGTGTGGAAGGTTTCATTAGTGATTATCGGAGGATTGTAATCGAAATATATAGCGGCGTCATTTCGAATAACCGTACCAAGCGGTGTGTCTGCCTTGGGAGAAATTTTAAACTCTACATATCCATTGGAGCCCACTAAATTCACATTACTATCTGGCAACATAATATCGGGAAAAGTGAAGATTAAAATATTTTGACCAGTGACTTCGAATCGATATGGATGACTTGAGGCTCCTTTTCGAAATGTTCCAATGTCCAGCGCCGAATCTAATGTGTCGCGTATCGATACATAGAAGGCTGTATCCGTTCCGGTATTCTGGAAACGAATAGTATATTCTATAGGAGTTTCTGGTTCAATGTAATGCTCATCGCTATACCCAAACGGACTAGCAGTTTTGTCATTGGGATCAAAGGAAGCAACTGCGATTGGACAGTCAATTTCAAGTGCAGGATGTCCATCATCTAATGGAAATTGATTTCCGAAATTAATACTAAAAGTACCATTGGAGTTTACGCCACAACCCTCCACTATAACAATTGGATCGGATTGTATTGGAGCATCGCTTACCTGTTCCGCTAATAAGGAAAAAGTGCTTCCATTTCCTTCTAGTGGAATAGAGATCGACTGATCTGGTGCTAATATATCTACAGAATCCATAAACATCAGTATGGCATCTTCAACTATGAAGTAAGAAGACTTTTCGTCCATCGCCTCCGTTCCTATATTTTTGATTTGAAAAAATATGGAATCATTATCGCATATCCCTTGCAATTCCAAAAATGCGCCGGACCACTGTGGACTTGTTGGACCACAAATAGTGTCTGGATATAAATGAGATTCTATACAATAACTTAATCCAAGTTCCGCGTCACAATCCAATGTTACGTCTAGCGCAATATCTCCACATTCTAATGGCTGCAATGTACCAATATTCCAAATCACAATGTTGCCGTTCAAGTTGTCCCAAGGAACGGAACTGCTATCTGGAACAATCAAAGGATCTAAAGTAACTTCTAGTCTTACATCATCAACCACCGTTGGGCCATTGTTGCAGTAATTAATTCTTACTGTTCGTTTTACACATCTACGGATTCTATCAGAAATTAAAGTTGAAACAAAAAGTCCTGGACATTCAATATCTCCTTGAATTGGGAAATCTAAAGTGTCAGTGTTGTTAAAGTCTGGGTAACTGATTGGTACATCATTGACACAAGGCATCCATAGGTCATTGATAGGATAAATGCTCATTGTATAATTACCAGTATCTAAAGGCACCAAGTAGTTTCCCATCTCGTCAGAAGAGCCAGAAAAGACATCGCCATTATAATCATTAGTAGCAGTTACGATCCATTCTTTTATTCTAAATTCACCAGGATCTATTTCACAATTCTCTTGAGAATCAATCGCTAGATCACCTGTTACAAAATTGGTATAAACACATCCATCAGCGGTTGTTTTGATTACTAAATCGTTGACCTTGGAAGTTTGAAATTTTGCACTTCCACAAGCGAGATAACCATCATCATGGCTGGAGGGTATGGCATAGGTCAATCGAGAATTTCCTTTTCGATATTCTTGAATCTTTGAAAAGACGATAGTTCCGTCTAAGGTAGTTTTCATAAGGAGTCCTTCCCCTATGTTATTATGTGGGCTTGGAAAGTCTCCTGTTGATCCGGAGAATAGTAATCCATCTTCCACTGGCTTGACCGTCCAAAAACAAATTATTGGGCCATTCCAAATAGTATCTGTGGAGATTAAATTTGATTGATCGTCATATTTTACTTGTCGAATTATGGAAGAATCAGTCCCAATTATTTCTCTAGAGATTATAATAACTTCCTCTCCAACTGACAATACTTGACTGGATTCCGCTGTCCAAGGAATTGTAATCATGTTATCTATTGCACCAAACGAATCGAGTTCCCAACGATAAACATTGACACTATCATTACCTGTAAAAATATAACCACCATTATCGGAGATTCTATTCAGAACACCATTGAATGGCAATAAATTATCCCATATGGTTAAGCCATCAGCATCATACTTTGTCAGATAATTGACTGGTGGATTCCCCGACGTGAAATTCATTTTTTGACTTTTGACAACAAAACCACCATCCTCAATAGGCAGTATTTCCTGCAGAAAAACGTCGCCATCAAATGAATCTTCTATGTTATACTCCCACAATAAAGTACCAGAAGGATCAATTTTCTTATAATTAATCCTGTTGTATGGAGTTGATATCGCACTAATAAATCCAGAAGACATCAGGTAATTTTGATCCGTGGTTTCAATAAGACCATTTGGGCCTGTTGGATTCATTTCAAATGTTTCTAACCAAATCGTATTACCAAACTGGTCAAACTTATGAATGTAATCTCCAAAAATATCTTCGGCATTCGAACCATTAGAAACATAATGGCCATCGCTAGTGGGTGCAATAAATCGCGTCCAGCTAGAGGAATTATTATCTGCTCCCACAGTTATTTCCCAACCTTGCCCAGAGAGGTTTAATGAAAAGCAAGTGAGCAACGCAATGATGAGGTAGTAGCCTTTTTTCATAATAGGATGTTTTAGAATATTGCTATGGTCAAAGAGGAACAAGTCCATGCTTACAAATTTGACTCTATTTTACTCTTTTAAGTAGTACAAATATGAATAAAGGTGAACCATTTAGGTATCATAAAATTTCATATTAATTTGATTTACAATAATATATGGCATACTTTAGTGAACCATTATGCTACCAATATGAAGAAGAAAAGCTATAAAATATACGAAATTGCAGCATCCTTAAGCACAAAAGAAGTTCGTCAGATTCGAAAGATGCTGCGCTCTCCCTTTTTTGGCGAGCGAGAAGATAGACAACGACTCTTTGAAATCCTTCTAAAATGGCGCTCAAAATTTGATTTCGCGCCTAGCATCCCCATTCTTTTTGAAAAGACTTTCCCTAAGCAAGCATTTGAAGCCATTCGAATTAGAGCATTAATGAGCGATTTGCAAGAAGTAGTTGAAGAATATTTATTGATCAGTAACAGACGTAAAGATAAAATACAAAGTCGACTAAAGCTTACGGCGATATATAGAAAAAGGGAATGGGAAAAAAATTTCCAAAGCAGTGTCAAAAAATCCAAAGATTTAATTGAACTAAATCCTAGAAATAATTTAAAGCATTATAAAAATGTGTTAGAATTCCAAGAAGAAAAAATGAATCACCAGTTAAGTTCGAATAGAGCAGAAGATTTATTCTTTCAGGAAATATCAGTTACCACTGACATTATATACCTAATGCAAAAGTTAAGAACTGCACTCTCTCTTTTAACTCATCAATCCGTGTATAAAACGGATTATGACTTTGGTTTACTAAAACACTTGATAGATGAAATAGAAGATTCAAATTTCATGGATATTCCCGGTATTGCACTTTACTATTATTGCTACAAATTTTTAAGCCAAAAAAAGTCCTTGGAATATTTTCAAAAATTCAAGCACCAATTAACGACTTATAGAGATTCTTTTAACTTGGAAGAACTTAAAGGCCCCTACTTAGTTGGCATCAACTTTTGTATAAGAAAAGTTAATGAAGGTGCATTTGAATATGGCCAAGCAAGTTTTGATTTGTACAAGGAAGGGTTAGCCCAAGGAATTCTGTTAGAGAATGGCCGAATTTCCAGGTTTACTTTCAACAATATTGTGGCTGCAGGTTTGATGCTAAAAGAATTAGACTGGATTGAGAACTTTATAGATACTTCTGCCGATTTACTGGAACCCACGTTCTCTCATCCAACTATTAGTTTCAATAAGGCAAGATTAGAATTTAGTAAAAAGAACTATGGCCAAGCACTCGTCCATTTACAGTCCGCAGAACAAAAAGACCTTGTCAATAATCTCATTGCTAAATCCTTATTACTGCAAATATATTTTGAACTCAAAGAATTTGAAACGCTGGATTCGCACCTAGATAGCTTTAGACAATTTGTACGTCGTCGAGAAGTTAGCGATTATCATCGAACCAATTTCATCAATTTGATTTCTTATGTGCAAAAGATTATGGCACTACCCCAATATGAAAAAGAGGAACGAAAAAAGTTGGCTAAGAAAATAAAAGAGGAATCCATATTAACTTTGCGAAGTTGGTTGTTGGAAAAGGTAGAAAAGTAGGCAATAAATAATTTCTTAATTTTTATTTCCTTTTTAAGTCAAACTGTCTCACTCTTTTTAATTTTAAATATTATAGAACATTCAAAGCATCCATTCTTAACTTAAGTAGTTATTGAACATCGAAAAGGTAGTAATACGTTACACGCTAAAGGCCATTTTACTTTTTATAAAAGGGGTAAAAAATCTCTTGTCAAATTTATACTACAGCAATACATTTGCAATGTAAATTTTACATTATTTTTTTAACCTCTAAAAATCAAAAGTCATGTCAGTAACTGCACAACATCGTAAACAAGCAGCAGCATCCGCAAAAAGTTTTTTTAATGGAAGTCTACCTAAAAAGGAACTAACCTCTTGCGTAGACCATATTATGAAAGCCACTACTTCGATTCCTGCTGCTGGCGCAAGTATTTGCGCAATATTTTATTGGAGAATTTCATTAGATATCGCTGGAAAAAAATTCACGGGAAATGCCGGTGGCTTGGGAAGTGTCGGTGCTGGTTCAACAAATGGAGACGTATATCTTGCATCCGGAGTATCTATCCAAGAACTACAGGCAAACACTGTTTCTTTTCAATTTAATTCTGCTCCGGTATATTTGAACGTAAATTTCTTCGATGCGAATAGCAAATATCTAGGCAGCTTCCATGGCGGAGGTGTAGGTATCTGCATTGGAACAGGTGGTGGAACAGGTAGTTTTTCATAGCGTATAATTAATTCCCATCATTAAGGTAAAATAGTCTCAATTATTAATTGGGACTATTTTATTTTAATAAAATCGACAATACCTTTTTGGGGCCCAAATTTCATCATCATTTCTTTTGCCTTTTCGCGCGATCAACTCCAATTTTAAGATTAATATATAAAGCCTTTTAACGGAAATTCGCCTTTTGCAGCTTCCTTTTAAAAAGACACCATACAACCTTAAGACACTTTCCTCGACTCTTTTAGCCGTATTAAAGCTAAACCATAAAAACTAAAATGAAATACCTCCTGACGTTTTCCTTCTTAATGTTCCTATCCTATTCTGGAATTTCTCAATTACAAAGTTTTAAAGAAGTAGAATCGCCAGTTCAGTTAAAAAATAAAATAAGTGTTCAAATGAATTCGATTACAGGTTATACATTAACTTATGATCGGCAGCTTTTTCAAAAGGAAAGATTTTCTCTGATTGGCCAAGTAGGTGTTGGGGGTTACCCTTATATCGTTTCAAGTTTAGAACGCAAGAGAGCAATTCAATCGATTCATATTCCATTGTCTTTACAAGCAAAGTACACTTTGGGCGCACACAGCCTAAAAGTTGGAGTAGGAACCATGTATACAAGGATTTTGCCTAACTATGGTGCTTACAAGTATCTCACAAAGAAGGGGTTTTTTGAAACTTACTTTACCGCCGGTTACGAATTTGCACCTGTCAAGAAAAATTGGAGTATTGGCACTGGACTCCAATATAATTTAAAACCAACAAGACCTGGGTTATATTTTTCTGCAGGATATAAGTTCTAACGTTTTCTGATAGTTGGATGTTAGAAGTGGCTTAATCAACCAGGTTTAGAGAAACAAGAAACTCATAATGCTATTGGAAAAGGAATCAGTCATCCAAGAAGCGGAATGACTATATGCTCCCGTTGGTCGCAGATCGCATCGCGAGAGTCATATGAAAAAACAACCTAGTTAAAGCACCCCTTTAGGAACCACCTTGCGCATCCAAGTCTTAATCCTTTTCCCTCGGCTTACCTCACTGTCAGGATTAAATACCAAAGTAGTCTCCCAAGAGTTTTCCGGCAAGTAACTATGGCGCATTGAGGCAATCACTTTTTCTGTAAAGGTCGAATCACGCATGATAGCCAAGCACTCCGTATTCAAATTGGCCGAACGAGGATCCAAATTAAAAGTACCAATAACAGTAATTTTAACATCCACCACCATGGTCTTTGCATGTAATCCAAAAATGGGTTTGAAGTCTAGCTTTTCCTGAAGCTCACCGGTCATCACATCGAATCGTTCCTTCGCATCGGGTTTGTATTCGTAGATACTAACACCTGTTTTCAAAAGTGCTTCCCTATCCTTTTGATACCCACTGAAAGCCTCTAAGTTATCGGTCGATGCCAAACTGTTGGTTAGTATCTTTACCTTCACTCCTCTGTCTACTGCAGCTTTAAAGAGATTTCGACTTAATTCAGTAGTTACTAAATAAGGAGATTGGATGTCTATAGATGTCTTTGCTTCTTTCACTAATTTAATCAAGGCATCAGTGCTAGCGCCCCCACCACCAAGGCCCTTCGTTGCAGTATTTTTACCAGGAATATCAGAAACAAATTCTATCTCATCCATCCAGCGCAATTCGCCCGAATTTATCATTCGTTCAAACACCAATGGCATACTTGTAATCTCAGCCCGTATTTGCGGCCAAAAGTTCTTTGGGTTACAGGCATATAAATGTAATTGATCAAAGTTACTGGCGGCATACGGCACCCAATCCTCCTTTTCCACGATTTGTTTTGCAGGTACACTTAATTTATGTTCCCAAAACTCCTCAAAAGAAGTATTCACCGACTCCGTAACTTTTCCTAATAAGAAAACATCTCTATCTCTAAAATTATACTCATGATCATAATCGAAATATTCATCTGCAATATTTCGACCTCCGGTAATCACCACTTTTTCATCTACGATAAATGTTTTGTTGTGCATCCGTTGATTAATTCCTCGGAAGTCTGACAATACATTTTTTGCTTTCTGAAATACACTTTTCCCTAAATTAATGGCGGGATTGTAAATTTTGATTTCAATATTTTCATGGGCATCCAAGGCGAGTAGATCAGAAACCTTGGCATCCACCAAAATGTCATCCACAATAATTCGCACCTTCACTCCCCTGTCTGCCGCGCGAACTATATAGTCACAAGCAATTAATCCAACGTTGTCTGTTGAGAATATAAAATACTGAATGTCTATGGTTTTTTCGGCGTATTCGGAAAGCCATGCACGGGTGACAAGCGAGCCAGCACCATCCTCCAAGCTGTAGGCTGCAGATTGAGTGGCTGCTTTTTCTTTTACCAATTCATACAGCAAAGAAAGTCTTTGGGTGCTATCCCGATGAATGGATTCGCAAAAACCCTTGGTCTGAATAGGAACAGTAGGTACTTCCGGTTTACATCCAATAAGTAATAACAGGAGTACAAAAAACCAGTGCTGCATAGTGGGGAATTTCTAATAAAACGGTTTTGTTTTTAACGATAATATTTACTATCCACCACTTGTCCCTTTTCATAAATTGCAGTTCTTTGCAGGAAGGGTTCACCGCTGGTATATTTTGCTTGTTTTTCTTTACTCAATGCAGCAATGTGTTCTTTGGAATCATTAATACTCAAATAATACACCCATTCCCCGTGAAGTTGCCCGTTCAAATAAGATCCTTTGCTCTGCACCGTTCCATCTTCGTGATAATAAGTCCAGGCACCTTGCGCCACTTTTTTCACCACCTTCCCTTCGGCGGTAATTTTGCCATCAATGTTTTTCCACTTTCGGCTTTTTTTCGATCTTTTAAATTTCCTTAGAATCTTCTTATAAGGTCTTGTTATATTTTCTAAAATTAAGTTTTGCGAACAAGAACCTGTGCTAAAGTACCCATCTGAATAATGACTATAAATCAACAACTTGGTTCCTAAGTTGTAATTCACTCCGCACATGGAGCCTTGAGTGGCAGAATAGACATCTACCGTTGTCTCCTTTAAATCTCCTTTTATTAGGTCATCAATTCTAAAGGTGTATCTAAAATATTGATTAGCATATTCATCTTGGTCTCCAGTCATCTCGACACCTCCTTTTTTATCTACAACGACTTTTTTGATTATTTCTCCTTTGAAGACAAATTTGGTCTCATTGATGTGCTTGACGCTGATCGGAGAGAAGAAGCAGCTGCAGGCGGTTGTTGAGAATTGAACTGTAATTAGTAGGAACAGGGAGAATAGGTATTTCATGTAATTATGTGTTTGTGCGGGTAAAGGTACAATGAAATAGTCTTTTATTGAAGTATTTTGATATGGGCAGTTCCTTCGGACCGGGCTATCCACGATAACCTGACGGTTCCTGCTGCTATCCATACCTATTGGCATGCAAGCCTACTGCACTCCGTGGGTAATGTGATCTATTCAATAAATTAGCACGATAAATGGTACACCCGTTAACTCCAGAGGACTGACATTTTCTTAACAGAACAGGCAACGAAAAATAACAATGCTAACGTCCCAATGCTCTTCCTATGCGGAGCGCAGTAGGGATAGCAGTGGATCAGATGCTAATCTGATAGAACGAATAGCCCGGCCCAACGGGACTGCCATAACAATTCATGTAATGATCAATGTAATTTTATCGCAACAATGTAATGTCTCCCTTCCGCAATTCCTGCACTCCATCAATACGCAATATCCTTGCGAAATACGCAAAGACTGCAGGTTGCATTAACTTGCCTTGGAAGGTGCCATCCCAACCATAATTCAAATCATTTGGAGGGAAGTCTTCGGCAGAAAATACGGTATCTCCCCAGCGATCAAAGATCATGAATTCTTCAATTAGGTCTACTCCTTCGCTGGCAAAAATGGTGACAGCATCGTTGCTCCCATCTCCATTGGGAGAGAACACATTGGGGATGTATATTTGTGAACGGTTGTTGATGTTGATGAAAAATTCTATATCGGCAATACAGTCATTGCCATAAAGCACTGTAGCGGTGTAATTAATATCGTCAACGGGAATGGCTGAGGGGTCTGGGCAATCATTGCAACTAAGATAGGTATCAGGATCCCAAGTGATTTGGGTCATTGGAAAGTTAGCAGTGATATTTAAAAACACTTCATCGCCTAGGTCAATTTCAAATTCTGTTTGTTGAGAAAAAATGTAAAGCGTTTGGCTGATGTCTTCTACTTCTATATTTTCAAATGTGGCCGTACAACCATTAGCTGCTTCTATTTCTACCGTATACAATCCCGGTGTTAGATTTGGAAATAAATTAGTCTCTTGGAAATCACCTCCGTTTAGGGAAAAACTAAAAGGGGCTGAACCATTGGGACCTCCATTTACTTCTATGGATCCGAACTCATCACCGATACAATAAATTGGATTGGCAGTAATTTCCAAAGTTAATTCTTCTTCGATAAAAAGATCAATAACCAATAATGAATCACAGCCTGCCATCGCACCATTCGGATAAAATATTTCATGTGTTCCTGCAGTATTAAAGACTTGTCCATCAATCAGAATGCTATCACCTGGGCATAAAAATGAGTCAACAAAACTTATTACTGTAATTAATGTATCTACCAGCGTCAAATCTAAAATTACAGTGCTATCACATCCATGAGATGAGGCTGCCTGAAATGTCTCCGTATGGATTCCATCTGTTGAATAAGCTACTCCGTTCAGGATGAAAGATGATCCTCTGCAAATTGTGGCGGAGATAGGTTCGGTAGGTGTTGGGTTAACCAATAAGTTTAGTTGAATGGTGCTATCACATCCTAGCACTGATCCATTCTGAATGACTTGCGTAAATGTTCCTGTGCTATTAAATATTTCTCCATTCAAATCATAGAAATCATCGTCGCAAATTTCTGCAAAAATATCTTCTATAGGGCCTTGTATATCATCTCCTTGAATGGTGAATATTGCTGGGTCTTCAAATGCAAAAGTTGTAGGATCATCTGATTGCACTATTCCGGTCGGCGTATTTGTTAGGCCAGTGAGTTGCGCTTGGTTCGGAAAGGTTCCAAGAAGCGTTGGCATTTTTACATAAACTTGAAATACAAAAGTCTCACTTTGTTGCAAGTCAAAATTATTATAGATAATTGAAGAAAAACCAACGCCAGATCCTATTCCTTGGGATCCTCCCATTGGATTATCTGGTAGAATTGCGGTGATGACACCATTGTATGGAATTTGATCTATGAAATTTATATCAGTCACCGGAGCAAAGGAATTATTCGCTATGGAAATTTGATATACGATGGTAGTGGTATCACATTGAACATCTAGCTCAACAACTTCTTTGAGCAAATCCACATTGAACGGACAAGAGCAACCATCGTTACCGGATGCTCCTGGACCAACTCCTACAGTTGTGGCATCTCCTGTATTCTTATCTATACTGATTAATGTATTTTGTACAACTGGATTAATGGTTGGGGAGCCGTAACCAAACAATGTTCCGAAGGAATCAAAAAACATGGCACCCATATGCCGCATGATTTCAATTGGAATTTGTCCTACCACTGAAACCATTCCGAATGTCGGACTGTTTTTATCTGCATCGATTTTAAGTAATGAACCTTCTGTTGCATCTGGTTCCGAAAACTGTGAATAATTTCTTTGATAGCAATAAAGCGTGTTTGGAATTTGAGGATCGAAAACTATTTCATCAAAGTCCAAATCGCAAGGGCCAGAATTGCCAGAAGCGGGATCCCAATAAATGGCAACATCAGCATCAAGGGAAAAAGTATTGGCAAGTACATTATAAAAATATATTCTATCGGTTCCTCGATGGTGTACGGCATAAATTCCATCGGGAGAACAATCTCCTGCACCGGTTTCCCAATTAAACACGGAAGGTTCTGAACCCACAACTGTAAATCC
>CALGJW010000115.1 GCA_937930025.1 uncultured Saprospiraceae bacterium
TCCATTTCGAACCACATATGCCCGAAGCAATGAAGAAATTGGAAACTGGAAAATCTCTGGCCTAGAAACACCGAATGCTAGCAATGGCCCTGGCGTTGGTTATTTAACCATACCTACTGCTAATATAGAATCAGGCTATTATGCCAACCAACAATTGGTAAGTTTATCGCATGCTGAACCGGGTGTACTACTCTATTATACGCTTGATGGATCTGAACCAGATCAAAGTTCGACATTATTTACTGCTCCTATTGCTATTAATAGCAACCTAAATTTAAAAGCCATTGCTTTTAAGGCAGGGTTTGCAGCTAGTGCGGTGATGAACAAAAGTTATTTGTTTGAATTACCTGAGCAGCTACCGGTACTAATGATATCAACCGATCCAAAGAATTTATTCGATGTCAATACAGGTATTTTTGCTGAAGGCGATGGTACTAACGAAGCTATATATACTTGTGGTGAATGGCAGACCGCAAACTATTATCAAAACTGGGAACGACCAGCTCATCTCAGCTTCTATGAAAATGATGGGCAGTTAGGATTTTCTGTAAACGCGGGAATAAGAGTGTCGGGAAATTGCTCCAGAAAATATGAGTTGCGTTCGTTAAATATTTATCTAAGAAATAATCAATACGGCGACAAGGAAATTGAGTACGAATTATTTCCAGATCGCGAAGTAGATAAATTTACAAGATTAAAACTTAGAAACTCTGGTCAAGACTATCGCGGGACCATGTTACGCGATGCAACCAATCATCAGATCATGGCTAAGGTTCCTACCTATGATTATCAGGCATATCGTCCAACTGTGGTTTATATCAATGGAGAATATTGGGGCATTCAAAATTTAAGGGAAAAATACAGCAACAAGTACTTCGAGGATGCTTACGACCTAAGTCGTTCCCCAGAAGATTTAGACGTGATTGATTTATTAAAAAATCAAGAATTCTTAAGAGACATAAAATCTGGGGATGATATCCATTTTCAAAATATGTTGAATTTCGTTAGCGATAACGATCTCTCAGAGGCAGATAACTTTGACTACCTGCAAACTCAATTGGATATCAATAGTTTTATGGATCATTGGATCTCCATGCTCTATATTTCAAATGCCGATTGGCCTGCAAATAACAAACAAATATGGCGACCTAGAACGCCTGATGGCAAGTGGCGTTGGATGCTTTTGGATACCGATGGATCTACTAACCTCTCTGGTGCCACCTCAGATCAGGGTCATCTTTCTGACAAATTAGAAAAGGTACTACAGGACGGTATAGTGGGTTGGCCTAACGACAGTGGCAGTACATTGATCTTCAGAAAATTGATGGCCAATGAAAAATTCAAAGCAGAATTTATTCAAAGGGCCTGTACTTTTATGGAGTTGGTTTTTGACGCTGAAAGAGTCGTTCCAATTATTGATGCTAATGAAAATCAACTAACAAATGATATCCAAGGACATCTGGACAGGTGGGCATTTGACAATCCTAATTTATATGAAAAGGATGATTGGGAAGACAATGTGAATAAAATGCGAAACTTCTATGAGTCAAGAACACCCTATTTTCGAGAAAATTTAAGCACTAATTTGGCTGTTAATGATTCTTACGAATTGTCATTCAATTACGATGCTTCCACTCCAGGAACTGTTTCCATACATTGGAGTGATTGGGAAATTCCTTTTGACTATAGTGGCACTTATTATAGTGATTTACCTATTCGAGTAAAGGCTGTTCCAATGAACGGTTATATTTTTGAGAAATGGTTGGAGACGGGTGAAACAAATCCGGAGATTTCATTTAGCAGTTCTGCTGACGCTGTATTAACTCCAATTTTCCTTGTCGACCTCTCCATTGCAACTTCGGAAATAGCGGGAGAATCTTTAGAAATTTCTCCGAATCCAGCGAATGATATTATCCGAATTTCATTGGGGCATCATTCTTTAGGGCAGTTAAAAATAATCAATCAAAGTACTGGGCGCATTGTTTTTGAAAATCAAGTTGCCCAAGACATCTTAGCAGTAAATACAGCGCATTATGCTTCAGGTATTTACTTGTGTCAATTGCTTTCCAAGGATGGAATTATTAAATATGGAAGATTTGCTATTGTAAGGTAATCTGTATAATGTAGGTAACGATCAATCCATTTGGAAAAATGGCATCTAATTCATTCCCACCAGAGGTCGGTAAACTTGAAGAATCAATCCTTTCGAAAAATGGCATATAATTCATTCCCACCAAAGGTCGGTAAACTTGAAGAGTCAATCGCGTCGGCTTTTTTAGCCTTTTGTGCTATTCCCACCAGAGGTCGGTAAACTTAAAGTCTACGGACCTTTTGATGAGCATGCCGACAAATCGGTTGGAATCAATCCATTCGGAAAATGTCAATAACCCATACGCGTCAGCTGCATGTAGTGGCCCTTTATGAGCGTCCGAAGGACCGAGCAAAGCGACGCACGGAATGGAGCGCCCGAAGGGGACGCCCAAAATACTGACTACTAAAGAAAATTCTTTTTCCCTTGCAAATCGGACAAATTTCAGAATCAAATTATAACTACTTCTAATATCATTTCCTAATTCTCTGATAATCTACGCCTTTGAGCTTAAAATAAATCCTCATGCCAAAAAACGATTAATCTGGACCTTCCTCAACGTATAAAATATTCAATAATATAAGTCCTTTGGCGCAATGATTGCAACTACAATCGTAGGGAAAAATCAATAAAATTTAAAGAGATGATTATTAGTTATCAACGCGTCAAAGATGCGATGATCATTCCACCGCCTGAGGACTTGGTGGACTTGTTCAATGATTTAGTGGAATCGATTCAAAGGCACAAAGATTGTATTCAGGATTCAAATCCTTTTGATCAATTACTTCCAGAATGTGGATTTTGTTTGTGTGCGACTAGCATCCAAAAAGAATATGTGGCTTTAGTACTTGGCAAAAATGGCTTGGGACAATTCCCGCCAGAAATTATGCAGCAATTTTTTGAATTAGATGCCGATTATTCTGTTCAATATCTGAAGATAGAAGGAGAAGATATCGATGGTTG
>CALGJW010000116.1 GCA_937930025.1 uncultured Saprospiraceae bacterium
ATTACTGTCGGAATTAGCCTTTAATTTGGGAAAAATATAGTTTTTCGCTAAATTCGCCTCTAGAGCAAGAACGTTTTCACCTAAGTGTGAAAGCGTTCTTGCTTTTTTACCAAGCAAATTTTTTTACGACTTCTTTTCAACAATCGTTTTTTTCGCTATTTTGCTATTAATCAGCGATTGAAAGGATGGTCAATCGGTCGTCTTTTTTGTTTAAAATCATTGTACTATGTCAAAATATTCTTACCTCACCCAAGAAGGGTATGATAGACTTCAAGCAGAATTGGAAGAACTGAAAAGTGTTGGTCGTCAAAATGTGGCCAAAGCTATAGCTGAGGCAAGGGAAAAAGGAGATCTGTCTGAAAATGCCGAATATGACGCAGCAAAGGATGCTCAAGGCATGCTTGAACTGAAAATTAATGAGATGGAAAAGGTCATGGCAAATGCTAGAATTTTGGATGCTAGTGATCTAGATACATCGGCAGTTACCGTTTTATCTCATGTTACCATCAAGAATAAAAAGACCAATAAGGAACTCACTTATCAGCTTGTTTCAGGTACAGAGGCTGACACCAAGCAAAAGAAAATTTCTGTTTCTTCACCAATAGGAAAAGGGTTACTGGGAAAAGCTGTTGGTGAAACAGCTGTTGTTGAAACCCCAGGTGGAAATATTGAATTCGAAGTTGTCAAAATAGAAATTCGATAATGCCCAGCATATTTTCCAAAATAGTTGCTGGAGAAATTCCTTGTTATAAAATCCTTGAAAACGATAAGTTCTTAGCTTTTCTGGATGTTTTTCCTTTAGTCAAAGGTCATACCTTAGTTATTCCAAAACAGGAAATAGATTATATCTATGACCTACCAGATGACCTATTGGGTGATTTAATGGTATTTAGTAAGCGTATAGCCAAAGCGATTGAAAAAGCAATTCCTTGTGAAAGAGTAGGGATAACTGTCATCGGTTTAGAAGTCCCACATGCGCATGTGCATCTCATGCCCATAAACAGTGTGGCAGACATGAATTTTGCGAAGCCCAAATTAAAATTGGAGAAAGAAGAAATGGCAGCTGTTGCCAAGGCTATCATCAATCAATTATAATCTCTGTTATTTACTTCTTGCTGGATTCTCTTTGATGAATGCGGACCAAGAACTAAATTTTTTGCCTCCACCCAATTTCGATCCAGATTGATAATGGTGACAGATGGCTACCGCAGCTGCATCCTTCGCATCAAATCCAATATCAGGTAATTTGACACCAAGTATATTTTCAATCATAGCTCCTACTTGTTCCTTGGAAGCATTACCATTGCCCGTAACTGATTGCTTTACTTTTTTCGGAGAATATTCCGTTATCTCTAGATTGCGCGACATAGCGGCTGCGATGGCTACCCCCTGGGCCCTTCCCAACTTCAACATGGACTGTACATTTTTTCCAAAGAAGGGGGCCTCAATAGCCATTACGGTCGGACGATATTTATCAATTACAATTTCTAACTCTTGATATATTCGTTTCAATTTTTCTTGCTGCGATCCTTGTTTCTGCAAATTCAAGGTTTCTATGCAAACTAGGGTCAGTTTACTTCCGAATATTTCAAGAATAGCATAGCCCATTAAGTTTGTTCCAGGATCTACTCCCAATAGGCGATATGTTTGCTTCGTAGGCATCTTTCCGCTAATGTAGTTACATACTGAGATATACCCCAGATAAATGCTAAAAAGCCAATAAAATCTAGAGCAATAATTATTCACTAAATTTGGCAGCCGGAATAATACGCGTAGTTATAGAAATTCAATTGTATTGAAAAGTAAGATCTTAGACTTTCTTATTAAACTCCTATTGCTTTGCGCAATGGCAGCCGTTTTTTATTTCCAGATTTTGCAAAAAGAGGAGATTGAGAAACTATGGCAATTGTTTAAAACACGAATTAGCAACTCCTCTCCAGTTCCTTTGATAATCGCTCTTATTCTAGTACCTATGAATTGGGGACTAGAATCTAAAAAATGGCTTTCCCTTTTAAGTACTTTTTATAAACCTACTTTTTGGTCTGCTTATAGAGCAGTACTAGCCGGTGTTACGGTCTCCCTTTTTACCCCAAACAGAATTGGTGAATATGCGGGCAGGGTCATTTTTCTTCCGGATGGGCAAAGGTGGAATGGAACCATGAGTACAATAGTGGGTAGTTTTGCCCAATTGATCGCTTTGCTAACTTTTGGTCTGTTGGCCTTCATTGGAATTACCATCAATGAAATAGAAATGGCCAATTGGCTTATTGGAGCCTATTTCGGTTTAAGTACTTTTTTTATTGGGTTATTATTTCTGTTTTATTTCAATTTACCCTTGGTAGTGAAGGTTGTTAGAAACTTACCCTACTGGGAAAAGTGGAAGAAATATTTTGCCCCGTTAAAAGCAATTCAAAATTTTCCTACCAACAGGTTAAAATTGGCCCTGATTTTTGCATGCTTCAGATATTTACTGTATTTTTTTCAGTACTTCCTTTTGGCTAGGTATTTTGGAATTGACCTAGGGCTATTTGACAGCTTTTTGGTAATTGGTACAATTTTCTTGGTTCAAACAAGTATACCACTACCGCCAATCTGGAGTTTGTTGGTACGTGGACAGGCAGCCCTTTATTTCTGGGGCTTGTATGTGGATGAACCTTTGCAAATATTGGCTAGTACCTTTGGATTATGGGTAATAAACTTGATTTTACCCGCGTTATTGGGGTTAGTCCTCTTAATTATCACAAATATTCCCAAAACAATGGGATATGAAAATAAATAAACGTCAATACATCTGGATATTATCGATTCTGCTAGTTCTTGGACTATTTGCCTTCGTATTGCCCTATAAAGGCGCTTCTTCTTCCGATTTATCCAAAAAGGCCCTTTCTGAGCAAATCTGTAATATGGCCAATGAGGCATTTACAGGAGGGGAAAGAATAACGTACAAAGTTTATTACAATCTTAATTTCATTTGGATTCCGGCAGCCAATGTTGTCTTTGACGTTATTGATCAGGGGGATCGTTTTCATATCAAGACAACTGCAAGTACATTGAAATCTTACGACTGGTTTTTTGAAGTTCGTGATTCCTATGAGGTTGTTATTGATAAAAAAACATTGTTACCCATATCCTCTATTCGACAAGTGCAAGAGGGTGGATACAAATTATATGATGAAATTTATTATGATCACGATCGCGGAGTGGCCAGTTCATTAAGAGGAAAAACGAAAGAAACTGCTACGCTAAAAGAATTTCCAGTGTCGACTTGCGTACATGACATCTTATCCATCATTTACTATGCAAGAAATCTTGATTTTGAAAATTTAAATAAGGGTGAAAATTTCCCAGTCAATATTTTTATGGACAAAAAGGAGTGGAGTTTAAATGTTCAATATGGCGGTCGAGCACCCGAACATAAAGTCAAAGGACAAGGAAAGTTTAATACTTACCTCTTCCATCCTGAATTGATATCCGGAGATATTTTTGAAGAGAATACCGTCATGAATGTCTATGCTTCAGAAGATAATAATCGTGTGCCATTGATGATTGAATCTCCGATTTCAGTTGGTTCTATTAAAGCCGTTATCGAATCATGTGAAAATTTGCGGCACGAGCAAAACTCAAAATGCCCTTGATCCTGATTTGGGTATTCACCAACTCTCTGCTATCTTTCCTACATGTTTAAAAGATTTTTTACCTGGACCTTGATACCCATTATTTTGGTCGGTGGCCTTAGCTATTTCGCCTATCAAAAATTTCAAGAAAGAACAATTGAAAAACAAGGGGAAGTTTTCTTAGAGCGAATTAGAGCAGTGTCAAAATTAACCACGGTTGAAGGTCATTTTTCCGAAGTGTTTTCGTACAAGGATTTTTGGAAGTACGATATCAGTCCTTTGCGCAAAAAAGCAATGGTCCGTGTAAAAGCTAATGTTTTGGCTGGAATTGATCTAGAAGGCCTAAACATAGAGACCAATTCTAACAGTAAATTAATCACCATTGGTCCTATTCCTGCCGCAGAAATCATAAGTATTGACCACGAATTGGATTATTACGATTTGACAGTCGGAACCTTCAATAGCTTCTCAGCTACCGATCACACTGCCATCCAACAAGAATGTAAATCCCTTATTCGAAAGGCTGCTTTGGAAAGTAATCTCACAATAAGAGCGAATCAACAGCTGGATGAATATCTCTTAGCTTTTCAAACTCTAATTGAATCAAATGGCTGGCAGCTTCAAATAATCCCAAATGTTAAGGATATTCGGCCCGTAGAAGCTAATTAACCCGTCTTTAACGGTGGAAAGTCCCTTTTTTAAGAAGATTTTAGGTGGAAAAAGAATACTTTTAGAGTTGTTCAAAGAAACAATCTATGTCTGACAAAACGATAAGCCTTGATCACCAAAAGCAACTTTTTGGTCACCCTATAGGGCTATACATCCTATTTTTTACTGAACTATGGGAACGCTTTTCCTACTATGGAATGAGAGCAATATTAGTGCTCTATATCTACTCTTCGATTGAAGATGGCGGATTAGGCTGGACCAAGGGGGAAGCCTTGTGGTTATATGGTTGGTATACCATGCTAGTCTATGTGATGTCAATTCCAGGAGGAATTCTCGCCGATAAGATGCTCGGACAGAAAAAGACCGTAATGCTGGGTGGATTACTGCTTTGCGTTGGACATGGAATATTAGCAGTAGAAGCAGTCTGGGCTTTCTATACCGGACTGGCATTAATCATCTTTGGAGTAGGATGTCTGAAGCCAAATATCTCCACTATGGTTGGAGGGCTTTATAAGCAAGGAGACGATCGTCGAGATAAAGGATTCACCATTTTTTACATCGGAATAAATATCGGTGCTTTTCTCTCTGCACTAATCGTTGGATATGTGGGGGAAAAAATAGGCTGGCATTACGGATTTGGTCTTGCTGGAATCGGAATGGTAATAGGCCAAGCTGTTTACATCTGGGGACAGAAATATTTAGTTGGTGTAGGAGACTTTCTCGGAAAATCTACAGCAGCTAATAAAGCCTTGATGAAAAAGCCATTGACAAAAATTGAAAAAGACAGAGTAATTGTTCTTTTGATTTCATTTTTGATCATTATCGTTTTCTGGGGAGCATTTGAACAAGCTGGTGGACTGCTAAATATTTATGCAAAAGAGAAAACCAATTTAGGAATGTTAGGATTTGAAGTTCCTGCAAGTTGGTTCCAATCAGTAAATGCATTTTTCATCATTGTATTTGGTACTTCGGTTGCCGCTTATTGGGTGAACCGCAAAAGAAAAGGAAAAGAAGTTTCTTCTTTATTCAAAATGGCAGTTGGTACGATCATCATGGGATCTGGATTCCTAATGATGGCTGGTGCCTCTATGCAAGCTGGAACAGAAGCTTATGGAAAGGCATCTATGATGTGGTTGGTCGGCGCTTATTTGTTACACACGATTGGTGAGCTTTGTGCTTCGCCTGTTGCGCTTTCTTTCATCACTAAATTGGCTCCAGTTAAATATGGCGCAATCATGATGGGCGTTTATTTCGCAGCTACAGGATTTGGAAATAAATTGGCTGGAACTATTGGGGAAGCTTCTCAAGCAGAAGCCATTGGTATAAATCTTACAGCAGCTCCAAATGCAATTGCGCCTTTCGCGCAAGATACCTTGGTGGCATTAGACAAAGATTTTCAATTGAGAGCAGACCTTTATGAAGAAAATGGTTCGATTGTTTTGATGAACAATCAAGATGGAGCAAAACAAAACTTCAGTAGTTTCTTTGGCTATACCGAAGGGGCAGAATCTATTTTAAAAGGTATGCTCGGTGAACTAGAATATTCTAAAGAAAAACCTTTGCATGCGGTTTTAAGATTTGAAAAAGATGTGGAGGCAAAAAAAATAAAAACCAACAAGGGGAATGGTAAAGACTATTCTGGAGTGCTCGAAGTTTTTGAAGTTCAAAATAAGCGAGAATTTAAAACTTTCGTTTTTATCACCCTTCTGACTGTAGTCTTTGGGTTGTTAATTATCATGTTTTTGAAAAAACTGAAAGCCTTAACCCACGGAGCGGAAGAACTAACCATTGACCAAGATGAAGCCGAAGGTTTCGAATTGGCTGACAATAATTAATAAACGAAAACCAAATAATAAACTTAGGCTTACACCAAGCCGCTAAAAATTTTTAATCGATGAGTGATAAATCCAGAGAAGATATTTTCAAAAGCACGGTGCTTGGGCACCCATCCGGATTGTTTGTTTTGTTCTTTACAGAAATGTGGGAGCGATTTTCCTATTATGGAATGAGAGCGATTTTAGTTTTGTTCTTAATTAGTTCTATCGGTATTGGTGGATGGGATTGGACAAGTAAGGAGGCTTTAGCTCTATATGGAACTTATACTGCAATGGTTTATTTGACTCCTATTTTAGGGGGTTGGTTAGCGGATAATCATATCGGGTATAGAAAAGCTGTGGTCTGGGGAGCCATAATAATGACCCTTGGTCATGCTTCGATGGCTTTGGAATTTGCTGATATTTTTCTTTACATCGGAATCGGTTTGCTGATTATAGGTAACGGCCTTTTTAAGCCAAATATTACTTCCATCATTTCTCATATGTACAAGGATACTCCCGAGAAAAAGGATGGAGCTTATACTATTTTCTATATGGGTGTGAATGCAGGAGCATTTCTTGGAATTATGCTCTGTGGTTATATTGGTGAAAAAGTTTCCTGGTCATACGGTTTTGGTTTAGCTGGAATTTTCATGTTGCTTGGAATGCTTCAATTCTATTTTGCTCAAAAAATATTTGGAGAGATTGGATTGGCTCCTAAACCAGAAGAATCTGGAGATAATCCGATTTTAGAATTTGAAGAGGATCGCTTGAATCCTTTTACTATGGCGGATAAAATTTCCATAGCTGTCTGTGCCTTCATCGGAATAACTTGGATAATAAATGACCCATTGTCTCAAATTGGGGATATCAACTTATTGAAATTTGGAGACACTGATATATCGAATAAATATATTATTGCTGGAGTTCTAATATTCATTAGTTTGTTGATTAGAAGAATCATTCGATATCCTAAACAAACGAGAGATCGTATGATCGCCATTGTAATATTTGCAGTTATGACCGTTTGCTTCTGGGCATGTTTTGAACAAGCCGGTGGGTCTATGACTATTTTCGCAAATGATTATACAGGTAGAATAATGGCCGGAACCTGGTCTACCGTTTTTATCGTATTTGATTTTCTTATTACTGTTATTCCCATTGGAATTATCACCTGGGTTTTATATCTCTTGTTTAGAAGAACCTATGGAAGTATCGCATTGTCCAATATCCTTCTGGGATCCAGTTTTGTAATTATTTGGTTAATTGTATTTTGGAAAATAAATAGAGATTGGAATTCTAAAGCTTTTGTTGTTCAATATGAGACTGTTCAAAAAGTTGGCGAAGCTGGTGAAGAGCCAATCTTTGAGCCAGTACTTGAATCAATGACACTGGCACCTGGAGCTGTTACTAAAAAGGCCACTGCCACAATTATTGAACCTGCAGATTTAAAGGTAGGAGACAAATTAAGTATGGTTTTGGTAAGAGGGAAGTATATTTATCTTAATCAAGAAAAATTAGCTGCTGCTAGAAGTAAAGTTAAAGATGCCGGAAAAGCTAGTCCGGTGATTACAGCAGAAATTACAAAGATCAAAGAAAGTGAAGTCGAAATACCTGCAACTTGGTTTGGAATTTTGAATTCCCTTTTCATCATTATGTTCGCACCGCTCTTTTCGAAATGGTGGGAAAGTAAATACAATCCTTCTGCAGCAAGTAAGTATGGCCTTGGCTTAATCTTGCTTGGTCTCGGATTTGGAGCTTTGGCCATCGGATCAATGGGGATAGAATCGGGCGCAGCTGTCGCCTCCGTAAGTATCATCTGGTTAATATTAGCTTATCTATTCCATACTCTAGGTGAACTCTGTTTATCTCCAGTAGCACTTTCCTACATCAGTAAATTAGTACCCGGTCGTATGATCGCATTAATGTTTGGTGTTTGGTATATCGCAATCGCAATTGGTAATAAGACCGCCGGTGTAATGGGTGGAAAAATTGAAGAAATTACCGCACAGTATGATTTAACGACTTTCTTCTTAATATTTACGGTAGTACCGATAGGATTAGGACTCTTGGGAATTTTATTAAACCCTGTCATCAAAAAATTAATGCATGGCGTGCGATAATCCAAGTCTAAAACAGTAGATACTTTAAAAGGCCTCAAGGAATATTCCTTGAGGCCTTTTTTATTCCAAATTATACCATTCGTCCTTATTTTTAATTCGTTTATCATTCAAGTTTGGTTAAAGGAATTCAAAAAGGTAATTTAGAATTACCAAATGAAAACCTATTATGAGCCAACTTAGCATTACCAACCTTTGTAAAACTTACCCTAACGGAGTAAAAGCATTAGACAACGTTTCTTTAAACCTTGAAAAAGGAATGTTTGGTTTACTCGGACCCAATGGTGCTGGTAAATCTTCCTTGATGCGAACGCTAGCTACCCTTCAAGAAGCAGACTCGGGAGAAGCCTTCCTAGGAGATATAGATATTTTGAATCAACCCGTGGAAATCAGAAAAACCCTAGGCTACTTACCTCAAGAGTTTGGAGTCTATCCAAAAAT
>CALGJW010000117.1 GCA_937930025.1 uncultured Saprospiraceae bacterium
TGAGAAACGACTGTACTCAAAGTCGCTCGAAGCCAAATCATTTTTTCTCCCAACCAAATTCTTATTCGTTGAAAAACTAAAGCATCGATGATCTGACCAATACCAAAAGCGACGATTGAGCCAACAATAATCCAGTTGGATTGGCCAAAAATAAACTTGAAGGCAGTCTGGGCATTCGAAATTCCATCTTCGGTTTTGATTCCTTGCCAGAAATCTGCGGGGCTCAAATGGATGGCAGCATAAATCATGAAAAACGAAAATGCGATTAATCCAACAGTTAAATAGGAAAGTAATTTAACCCCTTTAGTACCAAAATATTCATTAATAATATCGGTCATTATAAAAACAATTGGCCATAATATTACCCCTGCAGTCATATTTAAAGAAAAAGTTTGACCGAACATTTTTATTGCAAATCGATCAATTCCTAAAGTATCTTCAACAGAAAAAATCTTAGTTCCGATAAATTCGGCCACCAATGCATTTGTAATGAAAAATCCCCCTAGAAACAGGAATAATCTCAATGGTTTCTCTTGCAAGATTGATTTCATAATTAGTTCATTTCTCCTAAGATATCTATAAACTCATAGGGCTAGTTAATCTAGGCTCACTATCTTTGTCAAAGTATAAACAATAGCACCTTGGTATTGGTTGAAAAATAGCAAGGCAATAGTAATAAAGAAAATTTAATGGCAAAAATATCTATAAATCTAGGAACTGGGGACGTTCAGAAAGAAACCAATGTTATTATTGGAATAGATCTAGGAACAACCAATAGCCTAGTGGCATATATCAAGGATGGAAGCGCAACGGCCGTTAAAGATGAAAATGGGAAACATGCCCTAGTTCCATCTGTACTTTATTTCGATAAAGAAGGAGGAATTCTGGTTGGAGATTTAGCTAAGGAAAAATTAGTCTCTGATCCTGAACGAACCATTTATTCTGTAAAAAGATTGCTTGGCAAACAGTTTGGAGATCTAAAGGAAAAGCAACAATTTTTTTCCTACAAAATAATTGACGATGATCAGGCTGCTATGGTTAAAGTTAAGGTAGCCGATAAGTTTTATTCACCAGTCCAATTGTCTGCTGAAATATTAAAAGCACTGAAACACAGAATTGAAAAAGAATTAAATGCAAACGTAAGCAAAGCAGTGATCACAGTACCAGCATATTTCAACGATGCGCAAAGACAAGCCACCCGAGATGCTGGAAAATTAGCCGGATTAGAAGTACTCAGAATTGTAAATGAACCAACGGCAGCGGCATTAGCTTATGGAATCGGAAGAGATCAATCCGAGGAAGAGATAATTGCAGTGTACGATCTTGGAGGTGGTACATTTGATATTTCGATCCTACAAATTCAAAATGGAATCTTTGAAGTACTAGCAACAAATGGAGATACCTTTCTAGGCGGGGATGATTTTGACCAATTGATCATTGAACATTGGAAATTAACCAACCCTGCGCTTTCTAAACTTGAAGGTCAAGCTGGTTTAAGATTAGCTGCTGAAGAAGCAAAGAAACACTTGTCATTTGAAGAAAAATATTCGGGGCAAATTGAAGGCCTAAACTTATCGCTTGATAGAACAACATTCGAAACCCTTTTGCAGCCATTAGTACAAAAAACAATAGACTCCTGCAAAAGTGCATTGAAAGATGCCGCACTTTCATCGGATAAAATTTCAAGGGTTGTTGTCGTTGGCGGATCTACCAGAATTCCTTTTGTAAAAAAATCCATCGGTGAATTCTTCAAAAAGAAGGTCTATGATGAATTAAATCCTGACGAGGTGGTTGCCTTAGGAGCAAGCATTCAGGCAGATATCCTAGCCGGTAATCAAAAAGATATTTTATTGTTGGACGTCACCCCGCTCTCATTAGGAATCGAAACAGTAGGCGGATTGATGGATGGAATTATTCCTAGAAATTCTAAAGTACCGACGAAAGCTGGACGACAATATACAACCTCTGTTGATGGTCAAAAAAACCTCAAAGTCTCCGTATTCCAAGGAGAACGCGACTTGGTTAAAGACAATAGAAAATTGGGAGAATTTATTCTGCAAAATATTCCTCCCATGCCAGCGGGACTTCCTAAGATTGAAATAACTTTCATTCTTGACGCGGATGGAATCTTAATAGTAAAAGCAAAAGAATTAAGATCGAACACGGAACAAACTATTGAAATTCGTTCGCAATATGGATTAAGTGAAGAAGAGATGGCAAAAATGTTGATCGACTCTATGCAAAATGCAGAAGCGGATATGAAGGTTCGAAGTTTGCTTGAAGCAAGAAATGAATCCAACAATATCATCCTTTCAACGGATAAGTTCTTAAAGCAACACGATCAAATTTTGTCTACTGAGGAAAAGGAAAAAACAAAGGAATTTTTGGATAAATTGAAAAAAGTAACCGCTGCGGATAATAAAGATGCGATCAATCTCGCTATGGAACAGTTGAATGAATATACAGCACCTTTGGCCCATAGAGCAATGGATGTTACGATCGCAAAAGCTATGAAGGGAGAGGAGATTGGTAACATTGATAAAGGTGTTTAACGTGTTTTACAATATCTCATATTTCAGTCGTGATAATTCATATCGATTGGAAAAACTTTCATAGTATTAGAATAAATGATCAATGGAGAATTGTATTTATTTGGAGATCATCAGATGCTCATGAAGTAGAAATAATAGACTATCATTAAACGAATTATTATGAAAAAATTAAACAACATACATCCAGGTGAAATTTTAAAAGAAGAATTTTTAATTCCGCTTAAAGTTACTGCATACAGATTGTCTAAGGAAACCTTCCTTCCTCAAACTAGAATTAGCAAAATAGTAAAAGGACAAAGACGAATTACTGCGAATACCGCATTAAGGTTATCCAAATATTTTGGAACGACCGCGAAATTTTGGCTGGGCCTACAAGATGATTACGACTTAGAAGAAGAAATAATGAACAATCAATCCGAGTTGAATAAGATTGTATCTTACAAAGAGGACGCAGCATAATACTTTTCCCCTTCTTTTTCATCATCCAAAAGATGTTATCGCTTTGTCAAAAATCAGCTTTGCCAAATATCTAATGCTCTGCTCAAGTTTGCTCTTGAGTATCTCGCTCTTTGCCCAATCCAAAGCAACAATCCAAAAGCAACTGGATAAAATTGTGTACAACGACACTGATCTAGAAAATGACAAAACTTCAAATTTCATCATTGGAATTGCGATTGAAGACTCCACTCATTTTTTTCAATACCAACTAAATCCGAATAGAACAATTAGCCTAGACGAGAATTCCATTTTTGAAATTTCTGATATCAGTCAGTCAATTACGGCGATGATAGTTTTTCAACAACAAGAGAAAGGTCTTTTGTCCATTCAAGATAGTCTTGCATTAACCAATCGAGTCAATGGAGAATACAAAATGGTTAATTGTACTATTCAAGAAATCTTGAGTCATCGAGCCGGTTTTAATTTCCGTCCTGACGGATTTGGAGAACAGGAAAATGATATTGAAAATCCATATGCGGACTATTCTAAAGAAGATTTACTAAGGCAATTTTTCGAACTTCCCTCAGCACCTAATCCTAAGGAATTCATTTACTCCCATTTTGGCTATGCATTATTAGAAATGTATTTGGAGGAAAAAACAGGGCGACCCTACACTAGCCTAGTCTCCGACCTTTGTGAATCATTAATGCTAAAAGGAACATTTTTGGATTTACCTTCCAGTCAAGAACAAATTCCTGGTTACAATCGCATTGGAAATCTAATGCCCATGTCAAATCATCCAAGTTTTGCCGCAAGTGATGGATTGAGAAGTAATGCTTTTGATTTGATTCAACTCGCAAAAAAGAGCTGGCAAAATCCACCCAAATGGATGACTGATACTTATGGGAAATCATGGCCTATGCCGAAGACTTTTGGGGTGAATGTAAGCCATGGTTGGTTTGTTCACAAACCGAAGCGCTTTGAAGATTTAATCATTCAATCTGGTGGAAGTTCAGGACATCGATCCTTTCTTGGCTTTTGTCCAGCAACAAAAACGGCAGTAGTTGTGTTATCAGATACTGAATTGAGTCAACAAGGATTAGGGTATTTAATTATAAAAATGCTTAATTTTGATTGGAAGCATCCAGATGGAAGGCTTTCTAAACGTCGCAAAGACAAATAATCCTCATCAAACCTAGAAAAAAAGATTTATGTCAAAGAAATCTAAGAAACACCGTGCGGGCGTAGTGTATTCTACTAACCCAGACTATAACTATACGCACGGATCTGGGGATGAGGAGACGGGGAGTCCTAGCGATGCGGCTCAACGTCTTCGAATCTCCTTAGATAAAAAGAAAAGAGCTGGTAAAGCTGTTACCTTAATTACTGGATACGAAGGTTCAGATCTAGCGTTACAGATTATGGGTAAGTCTCTAAAGTCGCATTGCGGAGTTGGAGGATCGGTTAAAGATGGAGAAATTATATTACAAGGGGACCAAAGAGATAAGGCCTTGGCTTGGTTGATCAAAGAAGGTTTTAAGGATGTTAAAAAGTCAGGTGGATAAGTAAACTGGCTTGAACTAAGTTTTCAATCGACAAAGAATCATACGGTCTTTCCCACTTATATCTTTTCTTAACTCCACATCAAAGCATTCCATCTCGATAAAAAGTTGTTTTGTTTCCTTTCCGTAAAATTCGTTTACTTCCACGAGCAGCCAACCATTTTCAACTAATTTGACCTGTGCGAATTCTCCAATAGTTCTATAAAAAAGCAATGGGTCATCGTTGGGGACCATAAGGGCCAATGCCGGTTCATGCTTAAGTACGGACTCTCCTATTTTTTCTAATTCATTAAACGGGATATAAGGCGGATTACTTATGATGCCATCCATTTTTGGAAGGGAATTCCACTGTGTTTTATCTAAAATATCCATCTTAGAAATCTGAACATCAAGGCTTAACATTTTTCCATTTCCCTTCGCTATGTTCAGGGCGTCTTCGGATTTATCAACTGCCAAAACGGTTGCGCTTGACACCGCTTTTTTCATTCCCAAAGCTAAACAACCAGAGCCCGTTCCAATGTCTAAATAATTTTTACTCGGATCATCAATCAAAAATTCCCTTGCCCAATACAACAATTCTTCGGTCTCCGGCCTAGGAATTAAAACTGCCGGCGTAACTTTCAATTTCATACCGTCAAACAGGGCTCTGCCAACTGCATATTGCACTGGGATTCCAAGACAGATTTGATGGACAATTCCTTCCATCGAAAAAACCTCTGCCGAACTTAATTCTCCTTGAGGAAGTTCCATTTCGAACTCAAAATAATCTTCTTTGATGATTCGAATCAGCCCAGTGGCTTCTCTTTCTCCAAAAGATTTCTTTAAAATAGAATGAAATTGAGTGAAGCATTCTTCCCAGGTCATCCTAGCCTAGATTTGAAATCGGAATAATCAAACTTGCGCCACATTTCTATGGCACCGTTCTGTTTGCGGCAAGCTATATATGGATGTTTCACTCCGTTAAAAGTGGTGGTTTTAACCATGGTGTAGTGCATCTGATCCTTTAGAACTAGTGTATCTCCTACCGAGAGCGGAGCATTAAATTTATAACCTGGGAGGCAATCACCGGCCAAACAACTTACACCGCCAAGATTGTATTTGAATTTTCCACTATCACTAGCATCCTCTATTTCTGGCCTATAGGGCATTTCTAAGGTATCAGGCATATGAGCGGTGAAGGAGACATCAAGTATGGCAGTTTTAGTACCTCCGTTCTCTACGATATCCAAGACTCGAGTATATAAGTCTCCGGTCTGCCATGCGATGGCTGAACCCGGCTCAAGAATCACTTTTAATTTATACTTTCTTTTAAATTCTCTGAGCGTTTCTACTAACAGATCAACGTTGTATCCCTCTTGAGTTATGAGATGTCCACCTCCAAAATTAACCCATTTTATTTTTGAGAAATACTTGTGGAACTTTTGCTCAAACACTTCCAAGGTAGCAGCAAAATCTTCCGCAGACGATTCGCAAAGCGTATGAAAATGCAAGCCTTCAATTCCTTTTGGAAGTCCGGTTTTGTCCAATAGATCAATTGGAACCCCAAGGCGAGAACCCCGTGTTGCTGGATTATAGAGTTCCGATTCAACAGTAGAAAACTCATGATTGACTCTTAGTCCAATGCTAACTTTCTTTGTTTTAAATAACCTTTTATGGCGATGAAATTCGGAAAGTGAATTCACTGTCAAATGGCTGGACAGATCACAAAGCTTAA
>CALGJW010000118.1 GCA_937930025.1 uncultured Saprospiraceae bacterium
GAACCAGAACTTCAGGCTACGCGCCTTTGTAAATTTTTGGAAATTGATTTTCATCAAGATGTTGTCACGCCATATACGAATATTGAGAAAAAAATGTTGGATGGAATCTATAAGGATTCCAAACCAATGGGCGATGTTAACTTTCTAAAACATGGTAAAATAAAGGCAGATTATGCAAATGGTTGGAAACAAATAAAAAATGTCGAGCTCAATGATCTTACAGTAGCGCAAGCCGAAGAATTGAATTATTCTTTCGACAATACTACCGATTTTATAACTAATAAAAAAGAAATCAAAGAAGCACCTTCTGAGAACTCAATTGAGGTCAATGATATAGCCATCATCGGAATGAGTGTGAGGCTTCCAGGAGCAAAAAACTTAGAAACGTTTTGGGAGAACCTGGTTTCTGGAAAAGATGTAAGTCGAGATTTTACAAAAGAAGAATTATTAGCTGCAGGTGTGGAAGAGGAGGATGTCAACGCTGACCATTATGTGAAGAAAGGAATGGTGCTTGAAGATCATGATTGTTTTGATGAAAAGTTTTTTGGTTATACACCCAAGGAAGCAGCACTGATGGATCCGCAGCATAGGGTGTTTCTTGAAGTAGGATATGCTGCTCTAGAAGATGCGGGAATCAATCCTTTCAATAGTAAATATAAAATTGGAGTTTTTGGATCAGTCGCTAGAAATACTTACTTACCTAATAATGTAATGACTCATCCGAATTATTTTAATTCATTGGACGATTTTCAATTGGGTATCGCTTTAGAAAAAGATTTTCCGGCTACAAAGCTGGCGTATAAATTAAATCTAAAAGGACCTGCTTTAAATATTCAAACTGCTTGCAGTTCGTCAGGGGTTGCGCTTCATATGGCTTGTCAATCGCTGAGAGCAGGAGATGCAGACATCCTAGTAGTCGGGGGAGGTAGAATTCAACCGCCTGTATTAAAAGGGTACGGACACACCGATGGTCATGCACTTTCACCAACTGGCTTTTGTCATACTTTCGACGCAGATGCCAAAGGTATGGTTCGTGGACAAGGTATGGCATTCGTGGTTTTGAAACCTTTGGCCAAGGCCATTGAAGATGGGGATAAAATTCATGGTGTGATAAAAGGTTCTGCCATAAATAATGACGGTTCAGAAAAAATTGGATTTACCGCTCCCTCTGCGAAGGGACAAGCAATAGCCATTCAAAAAGCTTATGAAAATGCAAATGTTAATCCAGAAGACGTAAGCTATATTGAAGCACATGGTACAGGAACAACACTTGGCGATCCAATCGAAATTGCCGGATTGACAAAGGCTTTCAAAAATTGGACAGACAAGAAAAAGTTTTGCGCAATTGCTAGTGTCAAATCTAATGTAGGACATTTAGATGCCGGCTCATGTGTGCTAGGAGTTATAAAAACTGTCCTTGCTTTGGAGCATGAATTGCTTCCGAAAAGCTTACATTTTAATAAACCAAATCCGCAAATAAATTTTGCTCAAAGCCCGTTTTACGTTAATGATGAATTGAGTGAATGGCCAAGAACGGATAAACCAAGATATGCTGGTGTGAGCGCTTTAGGGCTTGGAGGAACTAATGCGCATATTGTTTTAAGCGAAGCGCCAAAAGTAATAGAGGCTACAAATAAATCTAACAATTTCCAATTAATAACGCTTTCTGCAAAAACGCCCGATGCATTAAAACGACAAGAGAAGCAGTTAGCTAAATATTTAAAGACAAAACCAAATCTTGATTTGCCAAATCTTGGGTTTACTTTAAATGCCACAAGGAATAAGTTTGCCAATCGATCCTATTTTATTGGTAATAATGTTAATAGCATAATTGATCAACTAGAAGAAGGGGAGGAGCCTACAGAAATTTCTATTCAACCAAAGGAATTTATTTTCCTATTTCCTGGAGGGGGGGCGCAGCATGAAAACATGGGCCTTCACCTTTATCAAACTGAACCTGTTTTTAAGGAAACTATTGAAGAGGCCTTGTCTATTTTACATGTCAATCACGGATATGATTTTTCCGAAATATTATATCCTGAGCATTCAACAGAAAGGAAAGTAATTGAAGATCCTTTGGCTGGAATCACTTTGCTTTTCATAGTTGAATTTGCCTGTGCTAAATTATGGCAATCTTGGGGAATTCAACCCAAGGCCATGATTGGACATAGTCTGGGCGAATATACAGCTGCTTGTTTGGCAGAGGTATTTTCTTTGCAAGATGCTTTGAAAATGGTCGTAGCAAGAGGAGAGTTGTTTAGGAAGCTTCCTGAAGGAGGAATGCTAAGTATTGCTTTGCCACCGGATGAAGTAAAAGTGCTAATCGGTGATCGACTTGATATAGCTGCAATAAATAGACCGGATCATTGTGTTGTATCTGGTTCTAAGGAATCAATTGATATTGTCAAGGCAGAATTAAATCAATTGGAAATTCACGCGACAAGGCCTAAAATAAATGTTGCTGCTCATTCCAGAGAAGTGGATCTGATCCTTAATGATTTTAGAGCTGTCTTGAATACGATTAAATTTTCCAAACCAAACCAAACGTTAATATCTAATGTTCGAGGAGATTGGGCGACTGACGAAGATTTCACAAATGTGGAATATTGGGTAAATCATTTAAGAGGAACTGTCCTTTTTTCTGATGGCATTGAACAAGTATTTGATGCGGATAATCATGTTCTAATTGAGGTTGGGCCAAGTCAAACCTTGTCTACCTTCGCTCGACAACACACTGCTAAGCCACATCGACAACAAATATTTGCCAGCCTTCCTCATCCTAAAGAAAGTAGTAATGATGATCAATTTATATTGAAAACCGTTGGTAAACTTTGGCAGTTAGATGCCTTTGAAAATTGGTCTTCTTTTTACCAACAAAAGTCAAAAATTAAAATAAGCCTCCCTACTTACCCCTTTGCTAGGAAACGTCATTGGATTGATTCCAAGAAAATGACCCTAACAAATTCTAAAACTCAAAATTTTCCTGCAATGGGTATTCAAAGCAGTAATTCAGGATCGGGTAGTCCGCCACTAGTTACAAGGCAGTCGCTAATCTTAGCAAAGCTGAAAGAACTCTTTAATGAAATGTCGGGCATACCAGTTGATGAAATGTCTAACAAAGCCACTTTTTTAGAAATGGGATTTGATTCTTTATTCCTAACTCAGGCTGTTTCTAAAATCAAAAAGCAATACAAAGTAAAATTATCATTCAGACAACTTTTTGATGATTTGCCCAACCTTGGCGCTTTGAGCGATTGGCTCGACGGAAACGTTGGCGAAGATTTGTTTAAAGACGAATTAAGCAAAGCGAATAATTCTACCTCTAACCCTGGTCCGGTTTCTCAAAGTAGTAAAACATATACTGCTACTCCAGCAAGTAGGATATATAAGGATGTTGAAAATTTGACGGCATCATTTACTCAGATAAAACCAGGTGCAACCGGTGACATCGCCAAAATAATTGAGCAGCAACTTCAACTTATGCAACAGCAATTATTGTTGTTGAGTGGAGCACCTCAGATAAGTACTTCTCGTGAAAATTCTAAAACTATTGAGGAAAATGATTCCCAATTAAAGGACAGCCTGGGAAAGACCGTAGCCCTGAAATCTAGTATTGAAATTTCTAATGAACCCCAAAAGAATGTTGTGGACGCTGGGGCATTCAGAGAAATAAATAAGAGTTCAGGGCAGCAATCAAGAAAAATAAGTTCGTGGAAGGATTTAGATGAAAGAGAAACTAAGTATCTCAAAGAATTAATTAAAAACTACACGACTAAGACAAAAGGATCTCAAAATTTAACTGCCAGTCAACGCAAGCATTTGTCAGACCCAAGAGCAATTTCTGGGTTTAATCCAATCTGGAAAGACATGATCTACCAAATCGCTATGGTGCGATCAAAAGGATCAAAAATGTGGGATGTTGATGGCAATGAATATATAGACTTTCGATCTTCTTTTGGATGCAACCTTTTTGGTCACTCGCCAGATTTCATTCAAGTGGCGATTAAAGACCAACTAGAAAGAGGTTTTGAATTAGGAGCATTAACTCCTATGGCGAAAGAAGTGGCAGATTTACTTTGTGAGTTAAGCGGAATGGAACGCATCACAATTGTAAATACAGGATCAGAAGCTTTGTCCGCTTCCGTTCGTGCTGCACGAACTGTTAGTGGACGTGATAAAATTGCTGTTTTTGAAGGGGATTACCATGGAATTGCTGATGAGCTATTGGTTCGTTCAGTTACCCGTTTGGGTAGATCAATCACTGTGCCTGTCGCGCCTGGTATCCCCTCTTCTTTACCACAGAATGTGATCGTCCTAAAGTATGATGATCCTAATGTATTGCAAATTATAGAAGAGAATGCAGAGGACTTGGCAGCAGTTTTAATCGAGCCGATTCAGCCTAATAATCCAAGTTTTCAGCCAAGAGAGCTGATTCATCAAATAAGGAAAATAACGAAGAAGCATGACATCGCCATGATCTTTGATGAAATGATAACTGGGTTTAGAGTAGCCCTGGGTGGTGCTCAAGAATGGTATGATGTGGAGGTCGATATGGTGGCTTATGGAAAAATTATTTCTGGGGGTTTACCCATGGCTGCATTAGCTGGAAAAGCAAAATACTTGGATGCCTTCGATGGTGGACAATGGCAATTTGGGGATGACTCTGTACCACCTGCTGGAGTGACCTTCTTCGGGGGGACTTTTGTACGACATCCTCTTGGATTAGCTTCTTCCTTGGCGGCATTAAAGGCTATAAAGATGGGAGGGAAAGAAATATATACAAAGCTTAATGAAAAATCCGAGCGATTCGCCAGAGATATAGCAGCGCTTTTTGATCGAACAAAAGCTCCATTGAAAGTTAAGGCTTCCGCAAGTATAATTTGCATAAAGGCGGCAGACGGAAATCCTTTTGTTCCGTTATTCTTTTTTTATTGTCAATTAAAAGGATTGCACACGACGCCTAAAGCAGCATTGATAACCTTGTCTCACACTCAAGAAGAACTGGATAGTGTATTGAAAATTTATGAAGAGATTATTGGTGAAATGCAAACTGCTGGATTTTTTCCCATTACCTTAAGAGATCCTGAACTTAAGCATGAAATTATTTCGATCCCGTCAAATTTACCAAGCCCAAATTTAGAAACTGCAACCGTTACTAAGGTTGGAGAAAGTATAGTTCTTCCTCTAACCCAGGGTCAAAAAGAAATTTGGATTGAACAAAGATTAAGCGAAGAAGCCGCTGCTGCCTACAACCTTGCGGGACGAATTGAGTTGGCTGGTAAGATTGATAAGGAGATTTTGATCAAAAGTATTCAGCATTTAGCGCAGCGTCATGCTGCCTTGAGGGTGAAATTCAACTTTGATGAACCCACTCAAACAATTTCTCCAGATTTCAATGTAGATCTCAAATGGGAGGATATTTCTTCCAAAAATAATACAACTCAAATTGCTTTACTAAAGGCAATAGAAGCAGAGGAAGGAAGTATCCCATTTGATTTATTCAATGGGCCTTTAATTCGGTTTCGTTTAGTTAAAAAAAGTGAAGTATCATTTGTTCTAATTATGAATTCCCATCATGGAATAGCCGATGGATGGAGTTGTGGCATCTTAGCAAATGAATTGAGTAAAATCTATACTTCTTTTTCAAAAAATATGGAGTTGGATTTATCACCAGCCAAGTCTTATATAGAATTTATAAAAGAAGAAACTAACTTTTTAAGTTCAGAAGAATATTTAGAACAAGAAAATTATTGGAAAGCACAATTTCAAGAAGATATTCCTATTCTTGAATTTCCTACAGACGCTCCACGTCCATCAAAGAAAACTTATACTGCAGATTTAGAAAGAATTCATCTTGATGAAGCGCTAATTGAAAATCTTAAAAAGAAAGCTAGTGAACAAGGGACAACACTTTTTATTCTTTTATACAATGCTTACCGAATTTTTATACATAGACTTTCAGGGCAAAATGACTTTGTTTTAGGATTGGTGGCTGCTGCTCAAACAATTGCAGGAAATGAAAACCTTGTCACCCATGGAGTTAGTTTATTGCCCGTCAGAAATAAGGTAAACCCTAAAGCGCTATTTGCTGAAGATCTAAAGGAAACAAGAAACTTGGTTTTAGATGCCTTTGATAACCAACAGTTTTCACTCGGTGCATTGGTACAGTCGCTGAAAGTTAAACGAGACCCTAGCCGACAACCTATAATTTCCTTTTTATTCAATATGGATGCTGAAGGAGAAAGTTTGGATTTTAATGGGATTAAAGGAAAGGTAAACCCTATCCAAAGAAAGTACGAAACCTTCGACTCTTTCATCAATGTAAAAATTGTTGATAGAGGAATTGATTTCGAATGGATCTTCAACACCGATCTATTTAATAAAGAAATGATTGGATTTAGGCTGGAAGAATTTAAAACTTTATTAGAGTCTATTGCATCAGAAAAAAACCAGCCCATAGAAAATTTAAACTTAATTCCTAGGCGAGAATTGGAATTGAAAGAGAGTTGGAAGTCAAAATTAATTCAGAGAGATAGGGGTGAAACATTTCTGAATTATTTTTCAACTCAAGTGGAAAAAAGATCGGCTCAAATAGCAGTATTCATTGGGAAGCAATCCTTAACTTATCAGCAATTAGAAGAGGATTCTAACCGAGTAGCGCACAGGTTAATCAAGGCTGGAGTACAAAAGGGTGATCATGTTGGAGTTTATTTTCAACGATCTATCGAAATGATTATTTCATTGATAGCCTGCTTTAAAGTTGGGGGAGTTTATGTACCCTTGGATCCAGTAAATCCAGTTGGTCGTATTAAATTGTTATTAGAAGATGTGAATGCGAAATTTCTTTTGACACATCAGCCATTAGTTGATCGTCAACCCGATGGAAATTGGAATTCCATTTGGCTTTCCGGTCGACATTCTGATTGGAAGAATGCACCGTCTGAAAAAGTAAACAAAGATATTTCTGGGAATGATTTTGCTTATGTGATTTATACTAGTGGTTCTTCTGGAAAACCCAAGTCTGTTCATATCCCACATCATGCCTTAGTTGATCATCATTTGTCTATGCAAGATGCGATAGGGATAAACAGCGATGATCACATTCTAAGCGTAGCCTCTATTGCCTTCGATCCATCAGTACAAGATTATTTCTTGCCTTTGATGATAGGTGCTCAAGTTACCATAGCTGTAAGAGAGGAACAATTGGATGGAAGGTTGTTAGGTGCCTTGATAGAAAGGAGAAAAATTACGATCATGCAAGCTACTCCAGCTACTTGGAGACTGCTTTTATTGTCCGGTTGGGAAGGTTCGAAAAACCTGACCATTTTGTCCGGTGGAGAAGGATTAAATAGAACTTTTGCAGATAAACTTTTAGAAAATTGCAACCGACTTTTTAATATTTATGGACCAACAGAAACTACTATTTGGTCCACTACACATGAAGTAGAAAAAGATAGTCGCCTTCCCTCCGTTTCGGGTTTTGAACCAGTCGGAAAACCGATGCAAAATGTTCAGCTTTATTTGTTGGATGACGCCTTGCAAGAAGTGCCAATTGGGGCAAACGGAGAATTGTACATAGGGGGTGTGGGGGTTGCTCCTTTAGGTTATCATCGTAGGCCGGATCTAAATGATTTTCACTTTGTCAAAAATCCTTTTAATTCTGAAGAAAAACTTTATCGTACAGGTGATTTGGCAAAATATTTACTGAACGGTTCTTTGGAATTTTTAGGAAGAAAAGATGGACAAGTAAAAATTAGAGGACATAGAATTGAAGTTGGAGAAGTCGAAACATTTTTGGCTAAATCTACTGTAGTTAAAGAAAATGTAGTAGTAGCTAAAAGTAGTCCAAGTGGTGAAAAAACATTGGTGGCATACGTTACATTATCGAATGGAAAACCGCTAGACATCAAGGAAACCAAACAATTCTTACAAAAAGAATTACCGGACTACATGGTACCGAATTACTTCGTTACACTAAATGAATTTCCTTTAACCAATACTTTAAAAATAGATAGGAAAAAATTACCCGAACCAGAGTGGGGTATTGTTTCCGATAAATTGGATGCAAAAAATCCCCAAACAGATTCTGAAAAATTGCTTCATCAACTTTGGAAAGAAATTCTTCATATTGACAATTTTGGTATTCAAGATGACTTTTTTGAATTAGGTGGACATTCGCTTATAGCCGTTCAAATGATGGCAAAAATTGAGGCACTGACGGGAAAAAGATTTCCACTTTCAGCATTACTCGAAAATTCTACCATTGAAAAATTGGCTCAATTATTTGATGGGAAGAAAGAATCTCAATACAATGGTTCTATGGTACCAATTCGGGAAAACGGTTCTAAACCACCAATATATCTCGTCCATGGAGCAGGGTTACATGTTTTAATGTATCAAACGTTAGCAGAGCACATGTGTCCTGAACAACCCATTTTTGGTTTTCAAGCAAGAGGTCTTTATGGGGAGGCTGAACCGCTGGATAGGATTGAACATATGGCAGCAGCATATATTGAAGAAATATTAGAACGAAATCCGGATGGTCCATATGCACTGGCTGGGTATTCTTTCGGAGGACTGATAACTTTTGAAATGGCAAAACAACTCACTGCCATGGGCAAAGAAGTTGTAATGCTTGGAATGTTTGACACAGTTGTGAGACCAGAAATTACTGGCGAAAGCGCTAGCTACTATCAGAGTCTAAAACGAATTGGAAAGAAAATGGCATGGAACTTTGGAGCACTGGCCAAAGACCCGATTCACAATATAAAGTATAAATCAAATACTATATCTAGAAGACTAAAGCGCTTCACTTTTTCTTGGACCAATAAGGAAAATGTAGAATTGGATGAAAAAGATGTGAATTTAAACATGGCGCTTCTAGATCAAAAAAATAAAATCGCCTTTGAGAACTATAGAATCACTCCTTTTAAAGGAAAAATCCATCTATTCAGAGCAAAAGTCAGAAGATTTTGGATGGAGGACTTTGAATTTTTGGGATGGAAACCATACGCCAAAAAAGGTATCGTTATTCATGAGGTCCCTGGCGATCATTTGGAATTATTTAATATGCCGAATGGTAAGGATTTCGCTAAGATTTTACAAGATGTACTCGACAAAGTTTTTGCTGTAGCTCAAGAAAAGGACAAATGAAAACACAATCAAACGACATGAATTCTTGGGTTAATACCAGAGGATTGAAAAAAGCAGTTCTGGTTCTTCCTGCATGGGAAAGTAATTGGAAGTCCTTGAATCATTCTGTCAATAAGCCTGAGTTAACCAATGCCATTTTTCGGATTAATAAAACAACTCTTCTTGAAAAGTATCTGCATAAGTCTAACCTTATTCTACGACCCGAAGAAGTTGATAATAGTCATCAATTGAAAAATGAAAAAGCAAGGAAAAAATATATCTGTGGACGCATTGGTATGAGGCTGCTGCTTTCGAAAT
>CALGJW010000119.1 GCA_937930025.1 uncultured Saprospiraceae bacterium
CTTCAGCAGAAGATGTGCTTGATCTTCTCGATCCAATCAGAATTAGAGCCGGTTTGAATCCTTTGGATCATACTGTTCTTAATTCTAAAGCAATGGTTAGACAAGCCATTCAGGATGAAAGGAGAATGGAATTGGCTTTTGAAGGTCATAGATGGTTTGATTTGATTAGAACAGGAACCGTGGATGCGGAAATGGGTGGATCAATTGATAGCAGATATTATTTGTTCCCAATTCCAGAGTCTGAAGTTCTCGTAAGCCCTGTAATTGAACAAAATGATGGCTACTAAGTTTTGGAGTAAATTCCAAAACTCAAACAAATAATTTTTTCATACTTTTTAAAATGAATGCAATCCTACTTATTGAAAAGAATATTGGAATTCATAGGTAGGATTGCTTCATTAATTTACTACTAATATAACGAGCGCTTTATTTGTCTTGACAAATAGAAAAAGAATTAATTACGGTGGAAATTTATTTATTTCTGCGATTTGGAATAGATCATTTTCATTGAAATGAATTGCACATCTCTCGGGGTAGCTATTTATTTTAAAAGTGCTTAATAATATAAAAAAAAGATTTCATACACAGGTGATTAAGTAAAACGAGGTTCTCGTTAATTCGGGAATCTTGTTTTTACCATTTTACTTTAAATGATATAAATTTGAAATTCAAATCTCCAGATTTTGTTTTTTTTTTCTGATAGTAACTGTACATATTTTGATTGTAATTGTATTCTCTTTTTTCACAAATCCAATCAATGGTTTTGTTAAGAATTTGGAAAACTTCAATATGGCGATAAAAGAATTAAATTCGAAAGAAAAGATCGTTCACGTAAATAATTTCTACCAAAAATCGAACTTCAATTTTAAGAATAGTAAACAGTGAGGAGAATTCTAGTTATAATAATGTCTCTGGGAATGCTGACCTTAACTGCTCAGAGTCACCCGCGTTTAACTTTGACACAGAAGGGAGTTCTAGTGATTAGATCTGAACTTGGAAAAGTAGCTCTATTTGATTCAGCGCTTTCTGAAGCAATAAATGAAGTAAATGCAGAAATTGAATTAGGTGTTATTGTTCCTATCCCAAAGAATATGGCCGTTGGATTCACCCACGAAAGACATAAGCAAAACTTTTTCATACTTCAAAAAGCTGGTAATATTTATCAAATTACCAAAGAAGAGAAATATGCGAAATACATAAAAGAATCACTTTTGGCCTATGCCGAAATGTATCCCACTTTGCCCCTACATCCAACCAATAGTTCTTACGCTACTGGAAAAATATTTTGGCAATGCTTAAATGATGCCAATTGGCTAGTTTATGTTAGTCAAGCTTATAATTGTATTTATGACTACCTCTCACCTAAAGAACGCTATTATTTAGAAACAGACTTATTTAAACCCTTCGCAGATTTTCTGTTGATTGGCAATCCCAAATTTTTTAACCATATTCATCATAACAGCACATGGGCTAACGCTGCAGTCGGAATGATCGGACTTGCTATGAATGATGAGACTCTAATCAATAGATCACTATCCGGGATTCATAATGATGGAATTGATGAAAATGTAGACCTCTTCTTGGACCTGCTTTTTTGGAAAGTTTAAAATTTAAATAACTATGAGTATTCATAAAGAAATAAAACCAACGAAGGAATATTTTATCGATGCAGAAACTCCTTGGGAGGAAGTTGCACCAGGTTTGTCAAGACAGATTATGGGCTATGATGGAAAAATAATGCTAGTCAAAGCAAAATTTGAAACTGGTGCCATAGGGGTAATGCATAAGCATTATCATTCACAGGTAACCTATGTCGAAAGTGGAGAGTTTAAAATGACCATTGGTGAGGATATAAGAATCCTTAAAAGAGGAGACTCCTTTTATATTCCTACATTTGTAATGCATGGCTGCGTTTGCACAAAGCCTGGAATATTGATCGATGTATTTAGCCCTGCAAGAGAAGATTTTTTAGGGTATGAACAATTAGAAAAAGATCCAACTCTATGACAACTAAAGGACTAAGATGGTGGGTAATAGGATTGATCGCTTTAGCGGCTGTTATAAATTACATAGACAGACAGGCTTTAGGGGTTTTATGGCCTGATATTGCCGAGTCAATGTTTCCTGAGATGGATGCTGATGGCAGGAAAGAAATCTACGCTTGGATTACAGGCAGCTTCATTTTTTTCTACGCTGGAGGTCAAGCACTCTTTGGAAAAATATTTGACTGGATAGGAACTAGGATTGGATTTGCTATTTCGATTGGTGTTTGGTCAATTGCTACGGCATTGCATGCTTTCTCAACTGGGGCATGGACTTTCGCCATATTTAGATCCTTGTTAGGTTTGGCAGAAGCAGGTAACTGGCCTGGCGCGGCAAAAGGAAACGCGGAATGGTTTCCTGCACACGAGAGGGCGTTTGCTCAAGGCTTATTTAATTCTGGAGCAGCCATCGGAGGTATTGTAGCTATCCCATTGATAGCATTCATGACTATATATCTTAGCTGGCAAATGATTTTCATTACAGTCGGTCTTATCGGTTTATTATGGCTAATACCTTGGTTTCTTATTGTCAAGGCACCACCTCAGTATCACCCCAATATTTCAGAAGAAGAAAAACAGTATATATTAAGTGGACAAATAACGGAAGACGAGATTGTTGGGGAGTCTGGATATAACCCGAATACAGCTCAGTTATTTGGACATAGAGAAAGTTGGGGAGTCATCATAGCTTCAGCTGCGATTGACCCTATATGGTGGTTGTTTGTAGCTTGGATTCCAATTTATCTAAATGGTGTCTATGGTATGGACGTGAAGACTATAGGAATATATGGATGGGTCCCTTACGTAGGTGCAATGTTGGGTGCTTGGTTTGGAGGCCTTTTAGCACAAAATAGAATTAAGGTAGGCTGGGATGTTAATAAAACTCGTAAATGGGTAATTACCCTTGGATGTTTGATAATGTTTCCTTCATTTTTTCTATTGATTAATCCCGCTTCTTTTGCTTCAGTCTTTAATTCTGTGGCAGGTTTGTTTGGAATAACAATGAATTCGCCAACAGCTGCAGTAATAATTATGGCTATTATCTTATTCGGATTCCAAACTTCTATTGGAAATGTACAGACATTGCCAAGTGATATGTTTAGCAAAAAAACGGTAGGAACTTTATCAGGATTTGCAGGTATGGCAGCTAAGTTAGCGGTATTTGGATTTACAATTTTAGTACCATGGCTTACCAAAGGAGAGAATTATGCACCCGCATTTTATGTAGGTGCAGGACTTACTTTATCTGCATTATTTGCCATTTGGGTATTGATACCTAAAGTTGAAAAAGTAAAAGCCAACTAAATTTTTATTAAAATAAAAAGCAATTAGATCTTTAAAAAGATAAAACATTAAACAAATTAAATATGAGTAATAAAGTAGCAATAATAACCGGAGCCACAGGAGGGATCGGTTTTGAGGTAGCAAAAAGATTAGGCCAAGACGGATATACTGTTATATTAAACGGTATAAAGGATGAAGCTGGTGCCAAAAGAGTAGAAGAACTTATAGCTGAGGGAATCACTGCAGAATACTATGGGTTTGATGTAACAAACGAAGAAGCCGTTACAGAAAACATCAACAAAATTGGTGAGAAATATGGAAAGATTGACACGCTCGTAAATAATGCTGGTGGATTAGGTGGAAGGTCTAGATTCGAAGTAATGACCACAGAATTTTATAGAAAGGTGATGGCTTTAAATCTTGATTCAGTTTTCTTCGCTTCAAGGGCGGCCATACCTTACTTAAAAAAAGGCGAGCATCCATCTATCATTAACTATACATCTAATGCCGCTTGGAATGCAGGCGGACCAGGGGCGGGTATATATGGAACTTCTAAAGCTGGAGTGCACACGATCACAAGAGCATTGGCAAAGGATTTAGCAGAGTATGGTATTAGAGCAAATGCAGTTTCTCCAGGAACTATTGACACGCCATTTCATGCTCAAATTAAGTCAACCAAGCCAGAGGTTTTTGCTTCTTGGGCCAATAATATCATGTTAGGAAGATTAGGCCAGCCAAAAGATGTTGCAGGCGTTGTTTCTTTCTTGGCTAGTAAAGATGCTTCGTTCATCACCGCTGAAACAATTCAAATTGGAGGTGGTCAAGCGTTGGGAATTTAAAGAAAATTAAAATCAATTCAATAAAGATTTATGAGTTTATTTAAAGGGAAAGTAGCAGTAGTAACTGGAGGTGCACGAGATATTGGTAAATCAATATCTATTCAGTTAGCCAAAGAAGGTGCAAAAGTCGTTGTGAATTATTACAATTCAGAAGCCGGAGCAAATGAAACTATAGCCGAAATAAAATCTTTTGGTGGAGAAGCAATTGCCGTTAAAGCGGATGTTTCAAATATTGATGATATTAAAAATTTAAAGGCTAAGGCAGTAGAAACTTTTGGCGACAAGGTTGATATACTCGTAAACAATGCAGGTGGTCTTTTCGCTCGTAAAACATTACAAGAATTCGATGAGAAATTTTACAATTTAGTAATGGATGTAAATTTCAAGTCTACCGTTTTTGTAATGCAGGCGTTCGAATCACTTATGGGAAAGGGAGGGTCAATTATTAACCTTTCTTCTCTGGCTGCCAGAGATGGCGGTGGCGGTGGATCTTCACTATACGCATCTTCCAAAGGAGCGGTAACTACATTCACCAGAGGGATGGCTAAAGAACTTGGTCCAAAAGGAATCAGAGTAAACTCACTTTGTCCTGGAATGATCGCAACAAAATTTCATGATGATTTCACAAAAGATGAAATTCGAAAAATCGTTGCAGGGAAAACGCCTCTAAGAAGAGAGGGTAGTGCAGATGAGGTGGCTGATTTAGTGATTTATTTAGCTTCAGACAAAAGCACATTTATTACGGGAACAAATTTTGACATCAATGGAGGCTTAGCCTTTTCTTAATAAATTATATTTTTAGAAATGAAAAAAGTTGTCACATTTGGTGAAATAATGTTGCGATTAAGCCCTCCTGGATGGAAGCGGTTTTCGCAGGCAAATAGTTTTGATGTGGTCTATGGAGGAGGAGAAAGTAACGTTGCTGTTTCTTTAGCAAATTATGGAGTTCCTTCTCAGTTTATAACTCGATTACCAGAGAATGATCTAGGGGATTGTGCTTTAATGGAGTTGAGAAAAAGAGGAGTAGACACACAGGAAATCATTCGTGGTGGTGAGCGCCTTGGAATCTATTTTTTAGAAACAGGTGCCGTAAGTCGAGGAAGTAAGGTTGTCTATGATCGTGCACATTCAGCCATGTCTAGCATCCAAAAAGGAATGGTGGATTGGGAAGCAGTATTTAAAGATGCTGGATGGTTCCATTGGACAGGAATTACTCCTGCTATATCACAAGGAGCTGCAGATGCTTGTTTAGAAGCAATTCAGACTGCCAATAAAATGGGCGTTACTGTTTCCACTGATTTGAATTATCGAAAAAAGCTTTGGAAGTATGGTAAGTCTCCTATGGATGTTATGCCAGAATTAGTGGCCGGTTGCGATGTTATTCTAGGTAATGAGGAAGATGCAGAAAAGCACTTTGGACTACATCCAGAAGGAGTAGATGTGACGCATGGTGGTTCTGTAGATGGTAAGGCCTATCTCTCCGTGCTCAAACAACTGATGAAGATGTTCCCCAGAGCAAAAAAAGTCATCACCACCTTGAGAGGATCCATATCTGCATCGCATAATACTTGGTCCGGTGTACTTTACGATGGAACAACACTCTTCGAAGCTCCGACTTATGATATCACTCATATTGTAGATAGAGTAGGAGGAGGAGATAGCTTTATGGGAGGACTGATATATGGACTTTTAAAGTTTCCAGAGGACGACCAAAATGCTTTGAACTTTGCAGTTGCCGCCTCATGCTTGAAACACACGATTATGGGTGATGCTAATTTAGTTACCGTAGAAGAAGTAGAAAAATTAATGGGCGGTGATGCCAGTGGAAGGGTAAGTAGGTAACCCATCAAAAAGATGAATATCAATCTAAAAAGTATATCAAAAGCACTGCTCAAGATTGGGCCTGGTATTTTTGCTATCGGGTATACCATCGGAACTGGTTCTGTTACCTCCATGATGGTGGCTGGCAGTACTTACGGGATGCAACTACTTTGGGTACTTTTACTCAGTTGTTATTTTACCGGAGTGTTGATCTATGTCTATGGAAATTATTCCTTACAAACTGGCGAGACAGCATTATACGCTTTTAAAAACAGACTGCAATTTGGACCCCCCTTAGCCATAATGAT
>CALGJW010000120.1 GCA_937930025.1 uncultured Saprospiraceae bacterium
TAAGCCTTTTGAAATCAATGAAGGAGGGACAATCCGTTGGAGTGGGGATCCCTATAATGCAGATATAAATATCGATGCGAACTACCTGGGGGTATCTGCTCCGGTTTATAACTTCATTGCCGAATATCCTGACTTAGAGACTAAAGATCAATTAAGAAATGCAGCTAGACAAAAGGTGGATATTGACCTTTCTATGAATTTGAGCGGAGAGCTGTTAAAACCAGACATCGTATTTAACCTAGACTTTCCCACTTTAAGTGGAGAGCTTAAAAATTATGTTGATAATAAACTGTACAACATTCGTCAAAATCCGAATGAATTAAATCGACAAGTATTTGGCTTGATTACATTTGGAAGTTTTATACCTGCAGATCAAGGTTTACTTGGTGGGAATGTAGCTGAAATTGCTTTTAATACATTGGGTGAATTTGTTTCTTCCCAATTAGCAAGTTTCGTTACTGATCTGGTTGCGGATAAAATTAAAGGGAAATTTATATCCGATTTCGAATTTGGTTTTGATGTGAATAGATTTCAAGGAAATATTACTGATGGAGACTTAGTTCAATATAATAATATTGGAGTTCGACCAAAGATATATTTTGCAGATGGCAAAGTTTCAGTCGAAGTTGGTGGAGGAATTGATTTTGGACAAAGCACCACCGCCTATTTTGGTGGCGATTTAATAGTTGAATGGTCAATTTCTAAAGATGGCAGAGTAAAGTTAAAAGGGTTTTCGCAATACGATGAAAGTTTTTTTGGATCTACCTTTCAAAATGGAGCGGGTATTACCTATAAAAGAGAAGGCGAAAGTTTTAAAGAACTCTTTACCAAAAAGAAGAAGCCGAAAATCATTGAAAGCGAAAAACCTAAAGGGCAAAATTGAAAGGAACAATATTGAAAAATACGCCTTAAGCCTGATCCATTCTTTTTCTCAATAAAAAATCCGCTATAACCAATGCCGCCATCGCGTCAACGATGGGAACTGCCCTGGGTACCACGCAAGGGTCATGTCTTCCCTTTCCGCTAACCGTAGCTGTATTGCCTGATTCATCCACGCTTTCTTGATCTTGCACTATGGTGGCCACAGGCTTAAAAGCTAGGTTGAAATTTACATCCATCCCATTGCTTAATCCACCTTGGATGCCGCCTGAGAAATTAGACCTTGTTTTCACCTGATCATTTTCATCCTTATAAAAAGCATCATTGTGATCAGATCCTTTCATTTTTGTTCCTGCAAATCCAGATCCGTATTCAAAACCTTTACAAGCATTGATGGACAACATGGCTTGTCCAAGTATTGCATGTAATTTGTCAAAAACTGGCGCACCTAGTCCCGAAGGGAGTCCAGTGATCAATCCAGATACACGTCCTCCAATCGTATCTCCTTGTTTCTTTGTTTGCAATATGTAGTTTTCCATCGCAGCTGCAGTTTCAGGATCTGGGCAACGAACAGGATTGGACTCGATCCTAGTTAGGTCCAGCGATTCTAAAGGTTTGTCCAAGGACATGGTACCAACGGCTGATACCCAAGAAAAAACTTGGATGCCAGATTGCTTTAAGAATTGCTTAGCGATCGCTCCAGCTGCAACGCGAGCTGCTGTTTCACGAGCCGATGATCGGCCACCACCTCTGTAATCACGAATGCCATACTTTTCTTGATAAGTAAAGTCGGCATGAGAAGGGCGAAATTTATCTGCTATATGACTGTAATCTTTAGATTTGGCGTCCTGATTGTAGATTACCATGCTAATGGGCGTACCTGTACTTTTTCCATCAAAAATACCGGATAACAGCTCTACTTTGTCTCCTTCTTTTCGCTGAGTGACTAATTTTGATTGACCTGGTCTTCGTCGATCCAATTCTAGTTGAATATCGTCAATATTTATTGCCAAACCCGCTGGTACTCCGTCGATTATACAGCCGATGGCCTTTCCATGAGATTCACCAAAGGTTGTTAACTTAAATATCTTTCCAAAACTATTTCCTGACATAAGAGTTTTCTCTATTTAATTGGACAAAATTCTGAATAAATGGAATTATTCACGAGCAACTTTGGTTAAGACCGACGACAAGATCATAGATTTTTTCGGAATTACTGAATCCTAAAGGTTTCTTTCGTCGACGAAGCTTATTTTTGTTGTTTTATTATATACGTATGATTTTGGCAGATAGCCAATATTGACAGTAAAATTGTAGGTTATTTTTGTCATATTCAAATTTACTGTCCTAAGAACAATTACATGATGGTTATTGAGCCGAGTGATTTATTTGAAAAATTAGAATTTGATAAGGTCATTGAACTTGTTCAACGGAGATGTTCTGGAGAACTTGCTCGTTCGGCATTCGCAGCCCTAGTACCAGCTACGGACTATAGTTTTATTTTAAAGAAGTTAAAAGTAACAGCGGCAGCAAGCTTAGGATTAGAGGAGTCTGAAGCTATTCCTATGGCGGCTTATATTGATATTCAAGAAGATCTAAAATTTTTGAGTGTCGAAGGATCTGTATTGCCAGAGGAAGGCTTAATGCGCGTGCATAAAATTTTATGGTTGACAGATCGAATTTTTAAATTCTTTGGACCAGGACGAAAAAAGAAATATGCCGCTATTTTTGAATGCATCAGGCACTTAGACTATGATGAAACGCTCGGCAAGGAAATAAAAAAAGTAGTGGATGATGAGGGGAACATCAGAGCAGATGCTTCTGAATTATTGCAAACCATTCGACGTAAAATCAGTTCCAAACAAATTGAATTAGATAAAACATTCAGACGTTTAGTCGGCGAGTATCGTAAAAAGGGTTTCCTGTCAGATAGCACAGAAAGTATTCGAAATGGCCGTCGGGTTTTATCTGTTCCTGCAGAATACAAACGAAAAATTAAGGGGATCATTCATGATGAATCGGCCACGGGGCGAACTGCATTTATAGAACCTGAAGCCATCATTGATATCAATAATGATATCATGCATTTGCATACCGAAGAGCGACGCGAAATTTATAGGATTTTAAAAGAACTGTCAGATATGCTGCGGCCATACTGTCCTGCAATGATGGCTTACCAAAATGCAATAGTTGATTTAGATATGATTTTGGCCAAAGCACTTTTTGCTAAAGAATATAATGGAACCGCTCCTGAGCTGCTTGACAAGCCTCACATTGGATGGATAAATGCTTTTCACCCTTTACTGCTTTTGAAAAATAAGGCGGCTGCTAAAACTACGGTTCCCTTTCACCTAGAATTATATGGACAAAATAGACTGCTGTTATTATCGGGTCCGAATGCAGGGGGGAAGTCTATCACGATGAAATCCCTTGGCTTA
>CALGJW010000121.1 GCA_937930025.1 uncultured Saprospiraceae bacterium
TTTTTAGGATCAATCAGTCTATCTCCTCAAAAGAATAACATACAACATGACATACATCGCTCCCCAATTAATAGAAATTCCAAATAAGACGATTGATAAATATTTGATTGGAGATGAAAATTCAAATACAAGCGAAAAGGATTTATCATTTGAACAACTGACTAACCCAAAATTAGTAATTGTTATTGGCGAACCAGGAGTGGGGAAATCAGAGTTGTTAAAAGAAATCAATCGCCATCTTATTGATAAAAATGAAAAGGCAGTATTAAAGGAAATAAAAGAACTCAAGTACTTTAAAAATAAAAATATATTTTCAACGAATCCTAATTTGGTCGACGCATCTCATCTCTTATTGGATGCTTTGGACGAAGTAAATTCAAACTACTTTTCCACAATATTTTCGAACATATTATCATACGCCAAGAACTCATCTGGTAAAAATGTAATCATAACTTGCAGGAAACACCATGTCTTAAAAAACATTGTATTCCCTATAAATCAGAATATTAGCTTTTATGAAATTGCACCTTTCAATTTAGAAAGGGTAAGTTTGTTTTTAAAAACTGAATGTTCGAATTTCTCGAATATCTCTAAAACCGAAATATCCAAAATTCTTTACAAACGATATGGATTTACTGTTTACCATAAAATACCAGTTCTATCGATTCCACGTTATTTAAAAATGTTCTCTTCATTAGTTTCGCAAAATGGAATTGATAAATTAAAAAATCTATCCCGAACATTTTTATATAAACACTTTATCACAAATGCTGTAAAGCAAGGATTAAAGAAGTCGAAATCGTTCGATCAATTAGTTACTATTGGTTTAAACTACTCTGTAAAAGTTGAATATATAGTGCAATGCCTTGAAAGGCTGGCCTTATTTATGAAAGTCAGTAGGATTAGCCGAATCAGTAAAGAAGACTTTGTAACATTCATTCTTGAATCAGATTTTGGAATTGAGAAACAAATGCTTCTAGAAGACTTTTTCAACTTAACGATAATTAAAGATTCTGGTGAATACTTAGAGTTTGATGATTCCGAATTTATGGAATTTTTAGCAGCCTACGGAATCAAACGAATTGGCCGATCTGATCAAATAATATATGATTTAGCAGTCAATGATACAGTTCGCCAAATATACTCAACATGGAGAAATACAATTGGTTTTTTAATAGAACTGGAACCAGAGTTAATGAACAATATAATGCGATTTGGGATTGCCACAAATAACACCGATGTTTTTTGGTATGTTACGAATTGTAACTCAAATAATTTAAGCGAACATGATCAGAAGGAGTTATTTGTTGCCCTAATTGAATACTTTTTGAAAGAAAACAAACCACCACCATTATATATCGAAAGGCATTTAGTCAACTATTTCACTCCAAGCATCGTAAGCAATATTCTGAAAGAAAAATTCAAATCCAATATAAATAATATAACCTTTCGAACTTTATGCGCTATTTTTTGCAAACCACTTTTCGAATCTAATAATCTAGAAGCGATTGACGAATTGTTTTGGAAAGAATCATTAGCACAACTAATTTCTATAGAAGATCAATATGACGGATACAACTACAAAGAAATAGCACTTGAGGCATTAAGCGTAGTTTCAAAATGGACAGAAATCAAATTCTGTCTTCACTTCCTTAGTGGTACAACAACGGACTTTTTAATAAAACTTGCTCACGTTGGATATAAGCTTTCGCCTAACTCCAAAGACGTTATTGGGCTACAATTCAAAGTGATTGATCTAAATGATTGGGGACACGGAATAAGGTTTGATAAAATAAGTACTGCACTAGGATATAAATACTTTTTTGAGCAAATGTTGGAAAGAATTGAAAAAATTGAAAAGAGCAACCAACTATATTCTTTTTTTGACAACCTTAATTTTGACAGGTTTTCGGAAATATTTTTCCTTAAATTATCCAATATATGGACTAAAGAATTAGCGCATTATGTAACCAAAATTTTGGTTCCCTTTCTTGAAACTAGATATGTAGTTTCTGGATTTATAGTAGAACTAACAAAAGTCTATATTGTTCAGGAAAAAGGCCGTTACAAACCAGTATTAAGAGAATTTGAAACTAAATTCAAAAATGACAAATGGTTTGGTTTGGGAAAACTATTATCAGGTTTAATTTGGCCAAGTCAATTTGAAGATTTATTAAATTCCTTGTCCAATTATAAATATCGAACACCTATTCTCTTAAGGGTAATAAGAAATTATAAAACGAATGCCTTGGAAAAATATGAAATAAAATACTTCAAGGAATTTTATAAAAATAGAATTAAGGAAGGTCATAAAAAAAGTAGAAAGAGAGGAAAAGACCAAATAACCAAACAAAATTATTCGAACAGGATTAAAAAAAATAACTTCCTCGAGCTGCTACATAAAAATGATTTTCGTGCAGTTTCGATTTTATTAAAAGACTTTGAATTTCTCCATCTAAATATATCCAAGGTGGAATTGAAAAAAATTCAATCTCTCATTTTCAATATACTCAATAAATATGATCCAAGAAACGGAAAAATTGAATACAAAGGATCAAGGATCACTCGAACTAAATCAACAGTTTATTTTGAAATCGCTGTTAAATGTTCTAATAAACTCGGTTTGAATTTAAAAAAGTATGACTCAAAAATATTGTCTTTAATTGTTTACTCATTCGAACATAGTTTTATTTTTGACGCTATAAAGAAGCCAAGTAAAAGAACATTATCAGAATTTTTCTCATGGTTTAAATCGTTAAAAGGAACGGTTGAATTTTCAAAATGTTTATATAACTTCATAAAATTTTGCACGCGTTATAATTTTCATCCAGCCAAGAAATTACTTGTTCAAATTGTTGAGGATGAAAGGTTTTTAATAACGGATAGAATCAATTCTTTAGAATTACTTGTCAATTGGGGTATCGAAAATTCAATGATCAAGAAACTATTTGATGAAACAAAATCTGATGAATTTGATACTGGTTCTTTCTCTCTAGCCAAATATTGTAATAGTTATTTGCTCCGAGAACAAGAATTTGAAGCGGCTATTTGGAGAATGAATCTAGTTTGGAAACTAAAATACCAAATTTTTAGAACGAATGGAATTCGAAATGTAAAGCCAGAGGAAGGAATTGGATCTGATTTAAGTGTTTTAAAAGACCCAAAATTCTTTAAAAATTTCATTGATCTTTTCAAGAATAGTTGCTTGCTTACCGAAAGTAAAGAAGGTTATCAAACATATGTAGAAAGAGAAATATGGGAACCTTTTGTTACTTTTCTGACAAACCTTGCTAGTAAAGGGGAATTAACCAATAACTATTTAGATCAAATTGAAAAAGTGTTAGATTCTCATTCTTCAAACAAGGTTTCAAATTTTAAGTATCAACTTAATTATGCTAAACAAAAACGATTAGATTTTCTGGGTAAACCATTGAAAATAAACAAAGTTCTTCGGTTAATTTCCAATATAAGAAAAAGGAATTATGAGGAAATTCAAACTACAAGAGACCTTTTTCGAACTGTTCAAGAGGCGATTAATGTGGACTTAATTCAGTATGCAGAAGAAGGAGGATTTGACGTAATCAACAATCTTAAGAAAATACCTAAAAGAAGCATACAGAAAGAAACTATCATTCAGAAAACTGTTCTAATTAATTTTGAGAATAGCCTTCTAAAAAGAGGTTTGCGAAAATCGGATATTGCCAAAAAGTCGTATTCTATATTAAGAGAATCTCAAAGTCTTAACGATATGAGGACTGATTTTATAATTACATATGGTACTGTTGGTAATTTAATGGTAGAAATAAAAAGATCAGATAGTAGTCAGTTAAGAGGAAAAGGTGTAAGTGATTATCATAAATCTTATATCAAACCATACATGAATTACTTTAATTGTACTCACGCTATTTATTTAGTTTTTAATGATAATTTAGATTCAAGAAAATTTGAAAAAATATTAGCAAAAAATAAAGAAGAATATTCTTCCTATCTAAATGTGCGAGTAATGGGAATAGATTTATGTAAATAGCAATCTTGCGATATGTCCTTTAAGAACAAAAAGATAGCATTCAGAAATCTTTGCTGGTAGGTGAAAATTATAAGCTATTTACCTCTATTCCTTTCACTATCCATTGCAATATACCTATCAATTTCATACTGAACATACTCATCTTCAAGAATTGATTCAGCCTTACTTTCCAAATACTTATCTATCTTTTCTTGCATTTCTTCAGATAATTTCATGGCTGTCGCCAAATTTCTCTCAAAGATACAATTTGCTTCAATGAGATGTGTTTTAAGATCTGGATGAATTTTTATAATTTTTGAATTACTGTCGGCAAAATCCTTGTAATTATTACTGATGAAAATAGAATTTTGAACTTCCGAATTCATATTATTCTTAAGGAAATTCATAGCACTAAGGAAGATTACTGCGTCCCCTGTGCTGTTTTTCTTTCCGAAAGGTGCTTTTTTGGTTAATCCAAATTCAACAACCAAGCCTTTTACTTCGTCTATCAATGGAACAATGATGCTTTTAGATTTAATTATTGAGTCGACAACAGCAATGTTTTCGTCAATCAACTTTAATTGTTCTTGCTCAATAGTTTTGTATTTATTAAGTATTTTATCAAACACCTTTTTCTCCTCCCCTTTTAACTTATGACTTATTTTGCTAGCACTTTTTGATTCCTGCAATAATAGATTTCTTGCATCCATCCTAGTACGTTCCAAATTTCGATCCCATTCTTTCAAAACCCATTCAGAAGTAACCAATTGAAATTCGCCACTATTAATTTTTGAAATTATGGCCTTTAAAATTTCAGGATGTTTACCTTGACCTAAATAAATCCACCAATCAGAATCTAAAACTAATTTAATTGGAACTGTATCAAGTTCTTGTTTCTTAGATTGTACAATTTCTCGCCACTTTTGTTCGGCCAATTCAGCCAATTCTATTACGACATCATCTGGCATCCGGTCATACATATTACAAAGTATTTATTATGTTTAATAATTTGGCTTCCTCTGACTAACGCAAGTTAGACCAATTCCAATTTTTATCCAGAAATAAAATTGACATCTCAATTGATACATATAAAAAAAGTGTTATTCGGAACCTTTAAAGGTGCCCTAACTTAATTAGTTACTAATAAATACCTGAATAATAGATATATATAAATTTATTTCAAATCCCGGCAGTTCCACTAGAGCATTAAAAATGCGAAGGACCCATTTGGGGTCCTTTTTTTATGGACAAAAGCGAAATCAAATTTATTTGAAATTTTGATTTTGGGAATAAAAATAGCCGATAGGCTAAGCATAATTGATGTTGAACTCGGTCTGCCTGGGATTCATGTAATAAATCCCGGCAGTTCCACTAGAGCATTAAAAATGCGAAGGACCCTTTTAGGGTCCTTTTTTTATGCCCAAACTAGAAAGTCAAACTTGTTTGAGCTTTTTGGCTTGGACATAAAAATAGCCGTTAGGCTACTCATTTTTAATGTTGACCTCGGTCTGCCTGGGATTCATGTAATAAATCCAACATAAAGCATCAACCCTAAACAAGCTTTTTAGCTTGCAAGAAAAATAGCCGACAGGCTAAGCATACTTGATCTTGAACTCGGTCTGCCCAGGATTCATGTAATAAATCCCGGCAGTTCCACTAGAGCATTAAAAATGCGAAGGACCCTTTTAGGGTCCTTTTTTTATGGACTAAGGACATAGTTGAACTATAGCTGAACAATTGTTGAATGCTTATCCTTCGGATTTCGCGTTGAACAATGACCTAATATCCTGAATTCCAATTCGAAGCTCTAAAACAATTGTTCAACCCGATAGTCGCAAGACCAAGCATTCAACCACTGTTCAACTCAATGGGCAAAGCCCGAGCATTCAACATCTATTCAGCTGGAATAACTTTGATTAAACAAAAAAAAATCGCTTTACAAATGTATAAGCGATTCAATAGAGAAATTCCAAAAAAAAATTAAGTTGAGTTTATTCCACTCGTATGTCTTTCTGAATCTTTATTCCCTCAATAGTGACTATTTCTAATACATAGTCCCCTGGTCGAATTATCTCCAGATTAAGTTCGTAGATAGTATTGGTTGGTAAATCTTCCACCCTGTCAAGCATTAACACTTTTTCTCTTTGAAAAAGGCTAACAGTTACGATAGGATTGAGCACCGCTTCAAAGTCAATGAAAAGCGTGTTTTCAAATTCTCCGCTAAAGAAAATTTTGTTGAAATCAATACTGGATAAAGGTAATTTATCAGGATTGGTAGAATTATTGGGTCCTGAGTGCCCGTACATGGTTATTACATGTACAATTAATAGTACTAAGACTATTGCTGGTCTTACAATCTTCATGGTTATGTTGGTTATGTGCCCGAAGGCTAAATCTTTAAGTGTACTTCTTTTGGAGGTATTCGCTAGGTGGGAGTGAAATAATTGCGAACAACTAAGAATAGCCAATTTCCGTGCCAAGTAGAATTGCCTGTCACAAAATCAGAAAAAATTCTGGCCCGTTTTTTTATATTAATTTGTGCATTCAAGTGAATAATAATATATAAAGGGTATATGAAAATAGGAATAATTAGAGAAGGGAAGGTCCCGCCAGATAGCAGAGTACCATTGACTCCAGTTCAATGTGTAAATCTTAAAGCTGTTTTTAAGCATGAATTAGTGATCCAGCCAAGCCCTGGAAGATGTTTTTCCAATGAAGAATATGAAAAAGCGGGGATTTCTATTCAAGAAGATCTCTCAGATTGTGATATCTTATTAGGAGTGAAAGAAGTCCCGAAGCCAATGTTAATAGCTGGAAAAGTCTATTTCTTCTTTTCACATACGATAAAGCTTCAGCCCTATAATCGAGATTTATTAAAGAAAATTATCGCAGATCGAATTCAATTGATCGATTACGAAGTCTTGACTAATGAACGAGGAGGAAGGGTAATTGCCTTTGGAGTATTTGCCGGTATGGTTGGAGCACACAATGCTATGTGGACCTATGCTCAGCGCACCAAGGCATTCGAATTTCCTAGAATGAAAGACCTCTTTGATTATAATGCTGCTAAAGAAGTATATGCCAAAACTGTTTTTCCGAATGTAAAAATAGTCCTTACTGGATCTGGAAGAGTTGGTTCGGGTGCAGCCCAGGTGTTGACCGATATGGGAATAAAAAAAGTTAGTCCTAAAGAATTTATTCAGAATACTTATGAACATCCAGTTTTCACCCAATTAAACTGTGTGGATTATGCAGCTTTTAAGGATGGATCAACATTCAATAAAGAACAGTTCTATAAACATCCAGAAAAATTTAAGAGCATTTTTTCACCATATACAGCCGTTGCGGATATCATGATCAATGGTATTTATTGGGACAATAAGGCACCTGCTTTTTTCACTATAGATGAGATGAAAAAGAATGACTTCAAAATTAAAGTCATTTCTGATGTCACTTGTGATATCGCCCCTGTTTCGAGTATTCCTTCTACCCTATTTGCAAGTACTATTGCTGAACCAATATTTGGTTTTGATCCTGATAAAAATGAAGCAGTTGAACCGCATGGTGCGGGAATAATCGATATGATGACGATTGATAATCTTCCGAATGAAATGCCTAGGGATGCATCCGAATCATTTGGCAATCAATTTCTAAAGCATGTGGCACCGGAGTTATCCACGATGGAAACCTCGGGACTAATAGAACGAGGTTCAGTAACCAAGGATGGGAAATTAGGCCCACACTTTGGATATTTAGAGGAGTATGCCTACGACGATTAAATAAAATCTTATACACTAGCCTTTACAAGATAATTCAAGACATTCTGCTCTACTCTTTGTTGGACTTCTTCACTATTTGCCCGCTCAAAGGTATTGCCAGTTATAAGTTCAAACAACTCAATGTATCGATCAGAAACTTGCCAAACAAAACTGTCTGGCATATCTGGCATGGTTTGCCCTTCGAGCCCTTGGAAATTATTACCCATCAGCCATTCACGCACAAATTCTTTACTTAATTGTTTTTGAGGCTCGCCATTATCTTGTCTTTCTTGATATCCATTTGAGTAAAAATATCTTGAGCTATCCGGCGTATGCACTTCATCGATTAAAAATATTTTACCGTCATGTTTTCCAAACTCATACTTCGTATCGACCAATATCAACCCTTGATTAGCCGCCATTTCGGTTCCTTTTTCAAAAAGCAATCGAGTATAATTTTCTAAAATCAAATAATCGGCTTCAGAAACAATCCCTTGTTTCAGGATTTCTTCTCTGCTAATATCTTCGTCATGACCTTCCTCGGCTTTGGTAGCTGGGGTTATTATTGGCGATGGAAATTTATCATGCTCTT
>CALGJW010000122.1 GCA_937930025.1 uncultured Saprospiraceae bacterium
CTTCATCTCTCGCGCGCGAACTACCCACCAGCTAGAGCTTGGATATAGGTTTTTTGAATAGTCTCAATAGCCTGTCTCCTGTTGAACAAACTTCTTTTTTTAAGAGGTTCAAAATGTAGTTTTGGGTTACGAATTCCCTCGTGCGCGCAAACTGCCCTGCAGCTTCAGCTCGGTTTTGGGTGATGTTTTTTAAAACAGCCCATTCCCTCAGTTTCTCTAAAATCAATAATTAGGGAATCGCTCCATTCCCTCGCGCGCGAACTACCCTTCAGCTATAGCTCTATCCTGGGTGATTTAATTTTCATAAAATGTCCAATTTTCACATTTTCTAAATTATCGATAATTAAGAAATCGCATCATTCTCTCCCACGCGAATTCCCCCCCAGCTTCAGTTTAATCCAGGTTATTTCTCTCACTCTAAAACTCTATAAATCCCGTAAACACAATGTAATATTTCTTAAAAACCACTTTTTTTTAAAATTTTTTCTCCCTGACAATCAATAACTTACACCTCAATTCTAGTCCGCTCAAAAAAAACATTTATGGAATTTCAACATTTCCACGTCAATGTAGAAAATAAACAGCATGAATACTTTTCAAAATGACAAGGTCTACTGCCTACACAACACAGGAAACAATTACCAAACAATCTTTTTCTCTGAAAGAAATCGAGATTACTTCACAAAAAAAATCGAGAAGTTCATTAAACCGTTCGCAAAAGTGATCAAGACCTTTCTTCCGGACAACCAATTCTTCATTCTTATCAAAACTCATAAAGACGTGGACTTATCCCTTTTCAACAAAAATATCGGGATAATGCTTGGGAGTTATGCTCAGGGCGTCAACAAGGAACAAGGTAGACTTGGGGCCCTGTTTCGCGCAGGTACGAAAGCATACACCTCCATCTCCCAATTCCCTAAAACCATCCGCAAAAAAATTACAGTCCTTAGAATTTTTCTAACTCCAAGTCGTAAAGTAAAATTTGCCAAAACTGTAGAAAACTTTTTGCAAAAATTAAAAATTGCCATTGACGCTAAAACCAGCGATCTAACTTTAATAGAATGCCTCTTTCACCCACTAGTCGGCAAAAAGCCTATCTCAATATCATCACCCAAACAAAGTCCCTAATCAAGGGTGAATTTCATCCTAATGTATCGTAATTCAAAGCCAATTCAGTACCTTGACTCCTATTCCTTTATCAAGTAATTACTCTAATGAAAAACATCCTATTCCTTACCATTTTTATATTCATTGGTATCCACGCCATTTCTGCTCAGAAAAATAAAAGGAAGCAAAAAAGTACGTCCCTTTCTTCTGCAGAGTTATTGAATGAAAAATTGTTCGATGCAGTCAATTGGAGGCATCTTGGCCCATTTAGAGGAGGCAGATCATGCACTGCTACCGGAGTTCCAGGAAAACCTAATTTGTACTATATGGGTACAACAGGGGGAGGAGTTTGGAAAACTGAAAATGGCGGACAATCATGGGAAAATATTTCTGATGGATATTTCGGCGGCTCGATTGGTGCGGTGGCCGTTAGCGAATCAAATCCAAACATCATTTATGTTGGAACTGGTGAACAAACTTTGCGTGGAAATGTGTCATCCGGTTCCGGTGTTTGGAAATCCGAAAATGCAGGTAAAACATGGACATTCGTCGGGCTAAAAAACACTAGACATATTGGAAGGATAAGAATTCATCCTAAACATCCAGAATGGGTTTATATCGCAGCTATCGGAAACATTTACAAACCAAATCCAGAAAGAGGGGTATTTGTAAGTTGGGATGGTGGAGAAAAATGGGAGAAAACTTTATTTGTAAACGATGAAGTCGGCGCAGTGGATTTAATTTTCGATCCAAATAATGCCGACATTATGTATGCCAGTACTTGGAAAGTAAATAGAACACCTTATGACATGAGCAGCGGAGGCGAAGGTTCAGGAATTTGGAAGTCAATTGATCAAGGACAAACTTGGACAAATTTTTCAGAAAAGGAAGGCTTTCCGAAAGGACCTTTAGGAATAATTGGTATCGCAGTGTCTCCGCAAAATTCAGAACGAATCTGGGCTCAAGTCGAAGCAAAGGAGGGCGGCTTATATCGCTCCGATGATGGTGGCTATAAATGGAAAAGGATAAATGAATCGAGAGCTTTGCGCCAACGGGCTTGGTACTATACTAGAATTTATGCCGATCCTCAAGACCAAGAAATAGTTTATGTGCTGAATGTGAATTATCACAAATCAAAGGATGGAGGAAATACATTTAAATCCTATAATTCTCCTCATGGAGATCATCACGATCTTTGGATTGCGCCAGAGGACCCAAACAGAATGGTAATCGCAGATGATGGAGGAGCACAAGTATCTTTTGATGGGGGAAAAAATTGGTCAACTTATCTAAATCAACCGACAGCGCAATTTTATCGGGTAACGACTGACAATCATTTCCCATATCGAATTTACGCTGCACAGCAAGACAATTCAACCATTAGAATTTCGCATAGAACAAATGGATCGTCTATTCAAGAAAGAGATTGGGAACCTACTGCAGGAGGAGAATCTGCACATATTGCACCTGATCCCGATGACCCAGAAATTGTCTACGGTGGCTCGTACGATGGATTTCTCACACGAAAAGATCATCGCAACGATTTGGTCCGAGGAATAAATGTTTGGCCAGACAACCCCATGGGGCATGGCGTCGAAAATATGAAATATCGATTTCAATGGAATTTCCCAATCTTCTTTTCACCGCATGATCCAAATAAACTTTATACTGGATCTAATCATCTGCACGTCACTTACAATGAAGGGCAATCCTGGGAAACCATCAGTCCTGATCTAACGACAAACGATACCACAAAAATGAAATCTTCTGGTGGTCCAATAACTCAAGATAATACATCAGTTGAATATTATTGTACCATTTTTGCAGCAGCAGAATCTCCACGAGTAAAAGATTTACTTTGGGTGGGATCTGACGACGGTCTAGTTCATGTAAGTAAAGATGGGGGAAAAAATTGGAGTAATGTTACACCAAATTGGCCAAAATGGATGATGGTCAATTCGGTTGAACCCGATCCTCATAATGATGGAGGATGCTACATTGCCGGAACAAGATACAAGTCGGGAGATTTCGAACCATATTTATATAAAACAAATGATTATGGTTCTACCTGGACCAAAATAGTTAATGGAATTGAAAGGGAGCACTTCACTAGAGTAGTTCGATCAGATTTAAAACAACAGGGACTCTTGTATGCAGGAACTGAGAACGGAATATATTACTCCAAGGATGATGGCACCAATTGGCAAAGCCTTCAATTAAACTTACCCATTGTTCCCATTACAGACCTCACGCTTAAAAATGATGACCTAATCGCAGCGACTCAAGGGCGTTCGCTTTGGATGATTGATGACCTCGGCCCTTTGCGCGAAGCTTCTAAACTTTCCAACATACCTTCTCTTCACTTATTCGCCCCAAAAAACGCTTACCGAATGCCTGGTAGAGCCGGATTAAAACCTCCCAAAGATGCGGGACAAAACCATCCATCCGGTGTTACATTCTACTACTATATTAATGAATTAATAAAAGATTCATTATCCACTTTTAAAATAAAAGATAAAGAAGGACATACGATTAGAACATTTAGTTCAGACGCAAAAGACAAAAAGGATAAACTTCTAATCGTTGAAGGTGCGAATAAATTTAATTGGAATTTAGAATATGATTCTGCTGAAAAATTTGACGGCATGATCCTTTGGTGGGCCAGCCTTAACGGCCCCAAGGCAATCCCAGGAACTTATGAGGCTGAAGTATGCCATGGAGACAATTGCAAAAATGTCCCTTTCGAAATTCTAAAAGACCCACGCTCCCCTTCGACTCCATCTGACTACAAAAAACAATTTGATTTTATTTCAGATGTTTGCAATAAACTTACAGAAATGCATACAGCAATTCAAGATATAAAAGATGTCAGAACTCAAATGAAAAATTTTGAAGAACGACTTCCGAAAGATTCGACCTACCAAGAAGTTAAAGATGCGATGGCTAAAATGGATTCAACGATTACGAAAGTGGAAGAGGCGCTTTATCAAACCAAAAATCGTTCGAGACAGGATCCACTGAATTTCCCTATCAGACTAAACAACAAGTTGGGACACCTTAATTCTTTAACAGCCATGGGCGACTACCCTCCCACTAGTCAGGCAATCGAATTAAAAAACGAACTAACAAAGGAAATTGATACTTGGATGCTTACCTTCAACGAAATGATGGATCGTGAACTTCCAAGACTCAATCAAATGATAAGAGATCAACAAATTGATGTTTTAAGAAGAAAAGAAAAAGAAAAGTAATTGTGAATTTACCTGATGCATTTTCAATACCAAGCAAATTAAAATATTAAATTAAATGCCAAGAATTATATTCATTACAGGTGTTTCAGGAGTTGGCAAATCAACCATAGGTAAATTACTAGCAGATAAATTGTCCTTACCCTTCCTAGAAGGAGACGACTTTCATCCAAAAGCCAACTTGGACAAGATGGCTTCAAAAGAACCTTTGAACGATGAAGATAGAGAACCATGGCTCTTGGCAATAAAACAGGCTGCCATTCACGCGGCAGAAACTAGAGGGGCTGTTATTTCCTGCAGCGCCCTAAAATCTAAATATCGTGAACTATTAGAAAAAAAATTTCCCGCGCCATTAGACTGGGTTCATCTTTTACTAGATAAGTCAGATATAAAATCTAGGTTGGAAAATAGAAAGACGCATTTCATGCCTCCTGAATTATTGGATTCACAATTCAATGCTTTTGAAAAACCCACTTCTGGATTGCAAATTAAGAATGATGCCGGTCCTGAAATAATTTGTAATAAAATTCTAAATGAATTATCAAGTAGCATCGGTATTGTTGGACTTGGAGTAATGGGAAAAAGTCTATGTAGAAATTTTGCCAGCAAAGGCGTTTTGATTTCTATGTTCAACCGAGAGGCTCCCCCACTTGAAACGGCAGTTGCTAAAAATTTCAAAGGAAAATTTCCTGAGCTCAAATTTGCAAAGCCTTTTAACCAACTTGAAAATTTCGTTCAGTCTTTGCAAACTCCAAGAAGAATTTTACTCATGGTTTCTGCGGGAAAAGCTGTAGATAGCTTGATAGCAAGTATTGCACCATTGCTTGCTTCCGGTGATTGTATCATTGACGCGGGAAATTCTCACTACAAAGACACTGAAAGAAGAGTTCAAGAATTAAAAAAACAGGAGATTGACTTTCTAGGTATGGGAGTTAGTGGTGGTGAAAAAGGAGCCTTGCTTGGACCAGCTATTATGCCTGGAGGTGACAAAGAAACTTTTAAGTTAATTGAATCGGATTTTCAACTTATTGCTGCTAAAGATCCAAATTCAATCCCTTGTTTTGGTTATATAGGTAAATCGGCCGCGGGTCATTTTGTCAAAATGGTTCACAATGGAATTGAATACGCCGAAATGCAATTAATTGCAGAACTAAGTGTACATCTAGAAAATAAATTGAGTAAGTCTGAGATTGCTGATTTGTTCAAGCAATGGAATAAAGGAAAAAATAAAAGTTATCTTTTGGAAATTTCCAGTAAAATATTTTCAAAAAAAGAAGGAGAAGAATACTTACTAGATAAAATATTGGACAAGGCCGAATCAAAGGGAACTGGATCTTGGTCGGTTAAGGCAGCAGCGGACTTGGGAGTTCCTATTCCTATGATCAACGCAGCATTGACCGCAAGGTATTTTTCAATGTTCAAAAAGGTTAGACAAAAAGGATCAAGCCTTTCCGCAAATGAAACACAAACTTCTATCAATTTAGATTTAGAAACTATAGATAAAGCTTATTTCTTAGCAAGGCTGTTAAATCACCAACAGGGATTGCATCTTATCGAAACGGCAAGTTTAAATTACAAATGGAACATCAATATTAAAGAAGTGTGTCGTATTTGGACAAACGGATGTATCATTCGATCTAATTTGATGGAAACATTGGCTCAATTAAATATGGATGATTCTTTTTTACTACTTACAAAAACCTTTTCAGAGGAAAGTTCATGGATCAATGAACTAAAGGAATTAAATCTCAGATTTATTAATGAAAATATTGCAGCTCCTTGCTTTTCAGCCGCCCTTTCTTACTTCGTGCAATTTACCGAGGAAAATTCTTCTGCAAATTTAATCCAAGCTCAACGTGATTTTTTTGGCGCACACACCTATAGGCGAAAAGACAAACCTTCCGACGAAATATTTCATACAGAATGGGAAAAATAAATTTATTCCAATAAAATGCAACAGCTAGATTAAGCCACTCTTAATCGCTTTGGTAATGGCAAACCAAATGCTTCGAATATTTTTGAATATGGGAAGTCATTCTCTCGCAAAGTTTCCTCTAACTGAATCGCTACAGTTTTCAAGAAATTAGTAATATCCTCTTTCTTCTGATGCCTAGTAATAGTAATTCGCATACCAGTATTTTCATAGGGTACTGCAGGAAAACTTGCCATGTTCATATAATAACCTAAATTCATAACCTTCCTAGCGGTAATAACAGATGTCTGCGGGCTTCCTGTCCCAATAAAAAATACGGGTGTCAAATCTTCTGTTGCAACTGGTAATTCTAATTCTTTTGCCACTTGAATAAAGTGATTAATATTAGATTTTAATTCCTCTTGATAAGGAATAATGGCTGTAGATAAATGTAGGTTGACTGACTCTAACAACGCTCCTAAAACAGGTGGCTGAAGTGGTCCAGAAAACATAAGTGTCCCTCCACAATTTCTAACCATCCTTTTCGCTTCTTTATTTGGAAAAACAATCACTCCTCCTCCCGCACCAAAAGACTTTGAAGTAGAAGCTGTCAATACCATTCTTGGATGAAAATCCATGTGTTCCAAGACATAACCTCTTCCGTTTTTCCCATACCAACTTACGCCATGAGCGTCATCAATATATAAATATAGATTTGGATGTTTCTCCAACAATTGTTCTAATTCCTTTAATGGGGCAACATCTCCAAACATGGAATAAATTCCATCACACATGTACCAAATAGAATCAAATTCCGCACTCAACTCCGAAATTCTACTATCCAATGTTTTCATGTCGTTGTGAGGAATGCGCTCAACATGCGTACCTGTAGCTTTTACCAAACTCACTGCAGTCCGAACACTGGCGTGAACTTGGTGATCCAAAATAACTGCATCATCATTTCCAATTAAAACAGGAATAGCAGAAAAATGTCCCATACTTGTTGAAGGGGCTAAAATCGTGGGTTTACCAAAAATTTTTTCAAATCCTTCCTCCAACTTATCATAAAGTCCTAAAGAAACATACGAACGAGAACTTGAGTATTGTGTACCAAAATTATTAATAGCCTCAATGGCCGCTGATCGCAATCTCTCATCAGTTTCTAGTCCCATATAGGAACAACTTCCAAAATTGATAAAATCTATGCCTTGTGAATTAATGATACGACCGTCGAGTTGATCACTATCTATGCTTAGTTGCATTACTCCCAAACTCTTACCTAACTCAATTTGCTGATCCACCAGCTTTAATGCCGCAGAAAATTTGTTCATTTTGTGTTTGTTA
>CALGJW010000123.1 GCA_937930025.1 uncultured Saprospiraceae bacterium
CGATCACAGCATATCTACTCGTTCCTCGTAGAGACGCTGGATGCACCCGATCCGTTGAACATCCCCTAGCTAACTTGTCCCCAAAAACGCCTCACCAAAAGTTGACAAACACCTAAGTTTCGTTGCAACTTGGAATCAAATTATCTAATTAAAAAAGGAGAAATGATTTCCGAGATTGATGTAACCAAAGAGGTAGAAGACTACCGTAAATATCTAATGTTAGCGAACTTTAAAAAGTCTACAGTTAGCATGTATTGTAGAACCTTAGAAAAGTTTTTGCAAAAATCACAGGCAGAGTTTCCAGAAGAAAAATTAAATCAAGACCATGCACAGTCCTACCTTTTGCATAGGTTAGAACTAGGCAAAGCTTGGTCCTCAATCAATGTAGATTACTCTTCATTGAGAAAATATTTTCAAGAACGTAGAGATTATTCTTGGTCGATGAGGAAGATGCCAAGGCCTAGAGGAGAAAAGATTTTGCCATCTATTTTGTCTCGAGAAGAAGTGCAACGTTTAATAGAGCACGCCCCAACTTATAAGCATCAAGTTTTTTTAACTTTTTTATATTCATCAGGTTGTCGACTTAGTGAGGCTACTCATGTTCGTTTAATTGACATCGATGGCGCACGGAATCAAATACATATTCATAGAGGGAAGGGTGCAAAAGATAGGAAGATTTTGGTGCCAAGTAAATTGATAGAATTATTGCGGGTGTACTACCAGTATTATAAGCCGGAGGTCTATTTATTTAATGGTCGTCATAAAGGAAAAGCGTATAGTGCCGGAGCGGCGCAATGGTCGATACGTCGTGCCAGAAGTTTAGCAGGAATTAAGAGGAAATGTAATATACACGCCTTACGCAACTGCTATGCGACCCATCATTTAGAATTAGGAACGGATTTGGTATTTCTACAGCAACAGCTTGGTCACAAAAATTTAAAGACCACAGCCAAATATATACGCCTGTGCATAGAGAGATACCAAAATGTTCAACATCCATTGGATCGGATCGAGATAAATTACCGTCCAGACAGCTCAACGTAATTGGAGATATTGTACGCCAATATGCAGAGCAATATATACGTGCTTATCGACCAGATAAACATAAGATTAAATTTTTAAGATCCTTACGTGTTTGCAAAACACCAATGCTGGGTGGCAAAGCGATTCAATGTAAAAACTGCAATCATGTGCATTACCTTTATTTCAGCTGCGGCAATAGTCGGTGTATGATTTGTCAATCGATAAAGAGAGAACAATGGTTGGACAAATTGCAAAGTAAGTTGCTGGATATTCCTTATGTGCATTTAGTAACAACGATGCCACATCGGTTGAACAAATTAGCAAAAAGGTATCCAAAGGAGCTCTATGATTTAATCTTTAGTACAACCAAAAAAACGATCTGGAAAATCTTTAAAGATGTAGTGCATGTAGGTGCCAAACCAGGGATGATAAGCGTGCTACACACTTGGGGGTCGGATATGAAATACCATGTCCATGTGCATAGTTTACTCAGCTTCGGAGGAATAAATGATAACGGGAATTGGGAACATCCTAAACACAAAAAGCGAATCTGCCGCAATAGTAAATTGCGTTATACTTACAAAAAGTATTTTTTAAAAGGCCTTAAAAAATTGTTATCCAAACCTGAAATAGAATGGTCTGAAAGTTATGAAGAAATAGCCTCCGATTTGGAGCAAAAGCAATGGAATGTTCGCATTGACCATCCAAGTATGCGAAGCGAAATAATAGAGAAATATCTGGCAAGGTATGTAAACCGAATAGCGGTAACGAATAGTCGATTAGAGTACGTCAAAGACTTAGAAAAAGTAAATCTAGTGTACAATGATTACAGAAATCAAAAGGAATCAGAAATTGCACCAAAGCGAATCAAGTCAATGAATCCATTGGTATTTTTAGATCAACTATTGGTGCATTTACCACCACTAAATTTTCAGCGAGTACGCAGGTATGGTCTTCATGCCAATATGGTAAGTCAACAGGCGAAAGATTTATTAAGAAGAAAAGTAAGGAAGAATGGTCAAACTATACGCCTAGTATTTGAAATACTAACACAGATGCTAAAGCGCAAACCTTTTGTTTGTGAAAAATGCGGAAGTGAGGAAATGGAAATGCATCAAATGCCACAAGATAAAGCTTGGATATTCAAATATATTACCTTGCCCAGAATCAGAGCGCCGAGTAAAAAGATACAAGAAGTGGAAATGTTTTATAACCCCCGTTACTACAATCAATTGCCAAAGTAACGATGGGATAACTATACCCTAAGGCGAGAAAATAGTGGCTAAACTTCAGCAAATATGATTGAAATAAGAAAAATGAAATCAAAAGATAAAAAAGGAATCTTAAACGTCATCAATGATGAAAAATCGGTATCTTTAGAATGGAAACATAAAAAGAAAAGTTAAAGCAATACCCTATAAGAATACCTTCCATGCTTGGCAGTCGAATTGAGTTGTCGGCGAAGTCCAACTGAAACACAACTATCGGCTATGAGGTTGGAGATTGTGTTTGGAAGTTTGTTGTTTGCCGATAGGTGTGTTCCTTTGAGTTGTGTGTAAGTAAAAAAGAATCCAACAATTAAAACAGCAATAATGAAATTAAAATGGATTTTCCTTTCAGCTTTATTTGTTCTTATTTCACTTTATTGTTACAAATGTGAATATCAATACTACAAAGAGTTTAATCAAGTCAAAACCGAGTTTAATAAAATAGAAGGGGTTAAAATTTTAGATATTGGAATTGGGAATCCTGATATTACTGCAGAAGAAATTTATGCAAAAGTTATAGTTAACAATGAATTGGAAATTGGATTTTCGTCCTCAATTTTTCCTTTATGCTTTCATGAAGAAACTCCTGCAAGAATTAATGAATTTGCAGACTGGAAATTTTACTATCTTGAATGTCAAGGCAAAGAATCGAATCAATATGATTGGTGGAATGGAAATCTAAATTTAGGATTAAATGGAGAATTCAATTCACTTTCAAAAAAGAAAATTAAGAATATCAAAGATGTAATATTGAATCCAAAGGAAATTGAATCTATAGTTAATCAAATCCCTGAATACCCAAAAATAGGAATGATAAATAGAAGGGTGAAAAATTACGGAAGTACAAAATTCATTTACAAGTACAAAAAGAGTTTAAAAGTAATTCCTAAAATAAAAACTTTAAATTGCGATAGTCTAAGAAATATGGCAATCGATT
>CALGJW010000124.1 GCA_937930025.1 uncultured Saprospiraceae bacterium
AAAGAACCAATACAAAACCAATTAAACTCACTGCGGCTTTTATAAGCAATTGACTTCGCAATGAGGCTATGAAAGTATCAAATTTTTCATCCGCCTGAACATAAGCCAGTACTTTACCATTTTTATCTTTTATTGGTGCAAAGGCAGAAAGCCATTGTCCAAACTCATCTTTGTATAATTTTATCTGTCCTCCTGAATCCAAACGTTTATATGCCTGCTTAGGCAGAGTAGTATATTTATGCCTAAAATAAGGCTCTTCACTTGAAGTCGCTATGAACTCTAAAGTGTTTTCACCTTTAGTTGATTTTATAAAAGTATAAATTGGACTATTAAGATTGTGGGCGGCCAAAGCCGTTTTCAAAATGAGGTGAAGCTTTTTATACTTTTCATTTTGATTAACAGAAGTTATTCCATCCTTTTGGGTCACTTCAGCAACGAGTGCGTTATGCTCGTTTGCGTCGATTTGCCGAGCTGCACAATTTACAATACCAGATAACTTATCAAGTGTTAAATTTTTCGCTTGATTTACTATAGAGAAATAATCAGAGATCAAGAAATACGCAGTCAATAGCAAAAATGACAATGTGAAAATCCTAAGGATTTTGTTATCAAATGCTTTACTATTAAGGTCCGTATCTGTGCTTTTAAATTCGTTCACTCTATGAGGTACATTATTCTTTGGGGTAACACCAAATACAAAATCAAGGATTATGCCATCTGATAGCTAATTCAAGAAAGTCTTTTAAATCTTAAAATTAAAAGACCACAAAGCAAACAATTATGCAAAGAAAAAATTACCATAACCAAATCAACAATATACAGGCAAATTAACAGCAGTCTGATAATCAGCTATTTACAGAACTTAAAATTCTCCATAATTGAAAAGGAAACTAGTCCCTGTCACAAATGAACCGTAAAATATTAAATGCAGAAAAAATTAAAGATTTATAAGTTTCGCGACACAAATTGAGCTTTGCAGCCTATCGTTGTGCTGCTAACGCCCGGTCATAAGATCCGGTCCCTAAACTATGCAGTAATGTGAAGTGACTTTTTAAAGCAGAGAAAAATGTTTTATGATGATAATAAGGAACTCCAAATTCTTCAGCTGTACTCTTAACAATTTTGGAAATATCCTTATAATGTACATGACAGATATTAGGAAAAAGATGATGCTCTATCTGATAGTTTAGACCTCCAATCAGCCAAGAAAATATGGTAGAACCGTTCGCAAAATTAGAAGTGGTTTTCATTTGATGAATCGCCCAATTATTTTCAATACTTAAATCCTCATCTGGTATGTAAAAATCTGTGTCTTCAATAACATGAGCTGGTTGGAAAATTGCTGCTAAGATTAATCCCGTGATAAATTGCATCATTAGAAATCCCAACAATACTTGCCACCATACAATAGGAAGCACCATCATAGGTAATATCAAAGTCAAGAACACATAAGTACATTTTCCGATGATAATCTTAATAATCGCAGAAGAATAAGATACTCCTTGTGCTTCCAATAAATTTCTTTTGTTATATCTATAAATTTGCTCGAAATCTTTAGCCACCAGCCAATAAAAAGTCATAATTCCATAGAGAAATGGAGCATAAAACAGCTGATACTTGTATATCGGCTTTCTTTTTTGAGTCGGTGAAAATCGAATAACTCCTTTATCTATATCCTCATCAAAGCCATGAATGTTGGTAAAAGAATGGTGTAATACATTATGTTGAATCTTCCAATTAGCAGCATAACCGCCAATTAGATAGAGCACTGAACCTAAAAAATGATTGACTTTTTGATTATTGCTATAAGAACCATGGTTAGCATCATGCATCACTGACAGTCCAATTCCTGACATCCCTAATCCCATTAGAAACCACATCAAAAACATTAACCCCACCGTATTAATTGCCCCAGAAACCATTAAACAAAGGGGAGTTAGATACAGCACAACCATGAAGACTGTCTTAATCTTCATATTCAGATTGGCATGCTTGGAAATATTCCTTTCTTTAAAATATGTATTGACTCTAGATCTAAGCGTCCTATAAAATTCAGGTCTATCTGCTCTATTAAACTTAACAACAGGATCATTCATCCAGTATACTTTTTGAGTTAAACGGTCTAAGGTAGCGCTAAAATATAATGTTTTGTTTTTTTAACCTGAATTTTGCTGTTTTTATGACCAAAATCAGTTATATCACTTAAAATTGCTTGATTTGCAGCATATGATGTATCAATAAATCTCGTATATCATTTCTGACTGTAACCCCTTCCACTACAAACTTTTCATCCGAATTATAGAATTTGTAATTTTTTAAAAGTTCTAAATTGGCCTCCCTACCCTGAGCTACAAATTCTGGCAAAACAATGTCATATTCCTTAGTTGGGTCCAACGGCAACTCAGTATTGTAAAAATATTGGAAAAACCCACCTTCGCCATAGTTTATCTTGGTTCCTATCTCCATAATTTCCTTTACTACTGCTCCAGGAAGTTTCATTCGCACAAGTTTACCTCCCAATGGAAAGCTTCGTAGCACATCATATTCAGTAACCAAATTGTGAATCTCGTCATCTAACCTCATCGAACCTGCATTCATTATGTATAGATGTCCACCTGGCAATGCTCGCTTCATCGCCTGCATGGCTAAATCACCATAATTCGTTTGTTTAGTCCGGACCGAGTGTTCCTTACAATCTAAAGACTCCTCTAATTTCAAAACTTGCCTATCCGGTTTGTATCCCATTTCCTTCATGGTCACAAAAGCCTTATTCACCCATTTGTCAACAATCGCTTTGGTAACCGGTTCATCTGGGATAGATTCATCTATAACTTTAATTTCTGACTGAATCGAAGTCATGCCTGAATTGGGATCAAATGTTATGCGATGAATATAAACGGTCTTAGCATTGGCATCGGCCTTAGCAATAATTGTCCGATTGACATATCTCGATAATTTTTCATGCTCGTGCCCACCTACAAACAATGGAATTCCTTCTACAGCTTCTGCAAGTGCCATATCATCCTCTAAATTTAAATGAGTTATAGCAATTTGTAAGTCCGAATGTTTTTTTAACTCCTCGTTGGAATTATTGAATGTCGTAATTACATCATCATAATGTACATAGGGCTGTTTATTAAATGGTAGAACTACCCCTAAGAAACCAATCCTCAGTTTTTCTCCTTGCAAACTAGTAATTTCATGAATGATGTATTTCGGAACTGCCGTATCTACATTATTAATCTTTTGCATAAAAGGGCGTTGACTACCATCTTCATCCACAAAATTTGCATTGCAAACAGTATATTTGAATTCACTTTGACCTAGCCTTTTTTCTAAAATAGCGGGATCAATTCAAATTCATGATTCCCAAAAGTTGCATAATCTAATCCCAAAGCATTTAAGGTTTCAATCATTTGAAGTCCAGCAATTTTTTCCTTTTTACCATTCTCTTCTTTCAATGTTAAAGTGCCTACAAAAGAAGGGCTTAGGAAATCTCCAGCCAGAAGAGTGATTGTATTCGGGTTCTCCTTCATCAGTTCTTTCCTAACGGTAGCTACCCTGGCTAATCCACCAGCCTTACCTCCTTCCAAAGGAGCGATTTCATATACATCATTGAGTTGAAGAATTATGAATTCTATTGGATTCTTTTTAGCTCCGATTGTAGTGTCGAGTGTTGACTTTTTTGAAGAAGAACAACTGGAAAATAAGAAAGTAACAGCTAAGAAAATAAGTTGAAAATTAATTCTCATGAGTTGGTTTTTTTAAAACGGGTTCAGTAATTTATTGAAATGTAGCAGATATTAAAAAAGAAAAAGAATCGTTTCATGAGAATTTCTTTGAAAGCATAAAATATCACCCATATGGGTGAAGAGTTTTTGTTTGTTCAGAAATTTTCTACCTTCCAGCTATCTTATCAAATACCGCCAATTATGCAAAAATCGGAAGGTCCGATTAAACTATCTTTCGAACTTCCTAGTTCAACACAATCCGCTTGGACTGCACTAGTTGAGCTGGATCAAATGATTCAATGGTTTTTTAAAAACATTCCATCATTTGAAGCAAAAGTAGGGTTTGAAACTAGTTTTATTGTGAAAAATGAATCAAGAACTTTTACCCATAATTGGAAAATTATTGAAGTCAATCCAGGAGAAAAAATAACCTATCATTGGAGTTACAAGGAGTATCCTGGAGCTGCAACATTGTCTTTTGATTTAACTATAAAAAATGAGGTGACAATTTTAATTCTGGAAATGATTATTCTAGAAGATTTTCCATCCGATATTCCAGAATTTGATCGCGAAGGTTGTATTGGAGGGTGGAATTATTTTATTGGAGAAAGATTGACCACCTTTTTGAAAAACAAGAATTAGATTCTTAGTATCTGAAGTCAATTATTTTCAACTATGAAATATCTCCTTTTTCTTCTTTCACTTTCTTTTTTGATTCCTACAACAGCTAATGGACAATCTACCCAAAAGCTCGCAACTATGGAAGCCGGCATTGATTCTATCGTGGTAGAAGGGTTGAATGCAAAGGCTTATCCAGGCGCACAAGTGCTAGTTGCCTACCAAGGGAAAACAATATTTTCTAAATCCTATGGTTTTCACACTTATGATAGTCTACGATCAGTTGACAATGCTCATCTGTATGATTTAGCTTCCATCACTAAAGTCAGTACTGGACTTCCGTTACTAATGCAGGAATTGGGCCGGGGCAATTTAGACATTGAGGCTCCGTTAGAAAATTATTTTCCAAAATTTAAAAATTCAGCCATTGGTGCTCAACGCATCAAAAACATTTTATCTCACCAAGCAGGACTTAAACCATACATCGTTTATTATCAAAAAGAGCGCAAAAAAAATGGGGAATATAAAAAACGATTTTTCAGAGATGCTTATTCTAATAAATATTCGATTCGAATTACGGATGCTTTATTCTTGAATAAAAAATACAAAAATCGAATTCATAAATACATTCGAAAAGCCCCAGTTGTAAACAATCCAAGCTACAAATACTCCGGACTTTTTTTCCTGCTACTACCTGACATCATAGAGCGTATAACGAGAGAATCGTATCCGATTGTTTTGTATAAAAGTATCTATGAAAAAATTGGTGCTGATCGACTTTGTTATAACCCAACCGAACGCTTTTTATTAGAACAAATAGTGCCTACCGAATTTGATAGCACTTTTAGAAATCAATTAGTGCATGGTACTGTTCATGACGAGGCCGCAGCAATGCTTTCCGGAGTATCCTGTAACGCAGGACTTTTCGGTAACGCAGAAAGTTTGGCCAAACTTTTTCAACTCTATTTAGATAATGGCCAATACAATGGAGAAATGATAATTGATTCAGCTGCCGTATCAACTTTCACAAGCAGGCATTTTGAAGAAGATGAAAACCGCAGAGGATTGGGATTTGACAAACCACTTTTAAAATACAAAGCAGGAGCCAGCCATGTGGCTGAAAAAGTCAGTCCAGAAAGTTTTGGACATGGTGGATTTACTGGCACCTTTGTGTGGGCCGATCCTACCAATGATATTCTGATGGTTTTTTTGAGCAACCGAGTCTACCCCAGTCGAGAGAACAGAAAGGTCTACCAAATGGATATTAGACCCCGCATCCAAGGCGTTATTTACAATCATTTGTTAGAAAAATAGCGTCAAACATACTGAGCAAAAAATCAGTCAAGTTTATTCCATTTTCGATCATTTCGTTTGAGCACTAAACAACAGATGAAATTTCTTTTCAAATTTCCCCCACATTTCTTGTTCACTCAAACTCATTTTCCTACATTTCAAACGATAACATTATTTTAATCGAAAAATCAATTTAAAATGACTAACTCAAATCCTCCCAAGGCACTTTTGATCATAGGCATTATTGGCTTATTGTGGAATCTAATGGGCTGTGTTGCTTTCTTTTCGGACGCCACCATGTCAGCTGAAGCGATAGCAGAACTCCCCCAAGCACAACAAGAACTAAGAGCGGCTTTTCCTAGTTGGCTACAAATTTTCTATGGTATGGCGGTCACTGCTGGTTTTATTGGATGCATCGGATTAATCATGAAAAAGAAATGGACTACTCCTGCGTTTCTAGTTTCTATGATTGCAGTGTTCGTACAACAGGGTTACTCGCTTTTTTTTACTGACTCTATTGAGGTCTTAGGATCGGGCATGCTAATTTTTTCTATTCTTATTATCTTAATCGCAATAATACTTTGGTGGTATGCTAGAAACGCCACACTAAAAGGTTGGCTGAGGTAAGTTGAAAAGGGTTGACCACATTTCGCCATGAACCCGAGCTTTCAGCGATTAGCTACTATCGTCGAAAATACGATGAAGGCTTATTAGCCATACACGATTTTCGACGCTAACCACTTAAAGCTAATTGCTTTCACAATTTAGTTTTTATTTATCATTAAAAAAGCTTTCAAAAAATCATCAATTCCTCCATCCAAAACCGAATCTGTTTGACTAGTCTGATGATTACTTCTATGATCTTTTACGCGCCGATCATCCAATACATAGGATCTGATTTGTGCGCCCCACTCTATTTTTGTTTTTCCTGCTTCCACCTTGTCTCGTTCCGCATGTTGCTTGGCTAACTCTTTTTCATACAACCTGGATTTCAACATCGTGATTGCCTTTTCTCGGTTGAGATGTTGAGATCGCTCTTCTTGACATTCTGCAACAATTCCCGAAGGTAAATGCCGAACACGCACTGCGGATTCTGTTTTGTTTACATGTTGTCCACCAGCACCGGATGCTCGAAAAGTATCCCATTCTAAATCTGCAGGATTGACCTCAATCTCAATAGTATCATCAACCATTGGGTGTACAAATACAGATGCAAAACTCGTTTGTCGCTTTCCCTGTGCATTAAATGGACTGATCCGAACTAAACGATGAACCCCATTCTCTCCTTTGAGTAAACCATAAGCGTAATCTCCATTGATTTCTATTGTTGCGGATTTAATTCCAGCAACATCTCCATCTACGCGATTTAAACCTTTCCATTTATGTCCGGATTTTTCAGACCACATGGTATACATTCGCAGTAACATTTCGGCCCAATCATTACTCTCAGTTCCACCCGCTCCAGCATTAATTTCTAGGATCGCAGATAGTTCATCTTCTGGTTGATTCAATGTGGAACGGAACTCTAAATCGTCTGCTAATTTGACAGTATGTTTGTACTGCCTTTCAACCTCTTCAGGGGTTCCTTCTCCTTCTTTCAAAAAATCCTGAAGTACTTCCACCTCATCAATCGCAGTTTCCAAAACAAGGTATTGCTTTACCCAATTTTGATTGGTCTTAATTATTTTGAGAATTTTCTTTGCTCGTTCTTGGTCATTCCAGAATTCAGGATCCATGGAACGTTCCTTGTTCTCCTCTATTTCGCCGAGCCGTTTATCCACGTCAAAGATATCGCTTTAAAGCGGTACATCTTTTCTTCAGTTCTTTCAATTGATCTATAGTCATGATTGATATTTTTTTTTAATGAGAAAAAAATCTTTCAGTTTTTTAATTACTAGTTGTTTATCCCCAAAAGTTCAACATAAAAAGCCAACTCTGCTTTTGCAGGAATGCTTGGAGCTTTACCATCGGCACCGTATCCTAATGTGTAAGGAATAAACAATATTACGGCAGCACCTTCATTCATGTAAGTCAGACCTTCATCCCAACCTTTAATTACTCTCCCTAATCCAACCGGAAAGCGATATGCTTGTCCATCGCGATAAGTATTATCAAATGGTTGTAAACTTTCGACAAGTACGCCAGAGTAATGAACTTTAACATAGTCTTTTTCTCTAGCATTCGGTCCCTCCCCTTTTTTCAATACGACATACTTCAATCCTGATTTTGTTTCTATTAATTGATCAGCAAGTGCACCAGATTTATATTTTGAAATGTAATCGATTGTCATTTTGTCCTGCGAAGCTTCCATAGCCTTGATCGCTTCCACTTCTTTTTCCATAGCTGCAGGTTGCTTCACGGAAACTAATTTTATTCTATACTCAATGATATCTTCGGGACTTCCCCATGCAGGCAACTTCCCGGTAGGTATATCTTTGAGTGGTTGAAAAATAGTGAGGCTATCCCCAGGGCTCATTATTCTCAATGCCACATAATCCGGAGGCAAAGGAGTTGGTAATTTTGCATAGGCAGGCATCAAAGCTTCTTTAGGTCTTTTAGCGGTGCGAGTATCAAAGATCACAGAATCTCCGACAACCATACTTTGATGATAACCCACCATGGCTCCAACCTCTGGAGATTCTCCATTATTTTTAACATGATGTTCATATCTGTATCCAGCGATACTTTCACCTTCTACAAAATTCTTAAGAATTGGATCAAGATTTGGTCGAGGATTAGGTTTGTCGTTGCATCCCAGGAAACAAAAAACTCCAAGGATTGCAATTACTAAAAACGATTTTCTCATGCTGACAATAACTTTTCTTTAAATTCTGGGAGAATTTCTTTGATTTTATGAATGGTTCCATTTAAGCTTTGGTACGAATATCCACCGGAGGCGTTTTTATGCCCACCGCCTTTGAAATATTTCTTACAAATTTCTTCAACCGAAAATGCTCTTTTCGATCTCATGCTTAATTTCACAATAGTGGGTTGCTCTGTGACGAAGATTGCAACAGTGATATCTTTGACCTTCAACATATAGTTTACAATCCCTTCTGTGTCTCCTCTTTGTATGTCAAATTCTTCATAGTCTTTCTTCGAGAGATATATTATTCCTGTTTTAAACTCAGGCAACACTTCCATTCTATTTTTTAAGCAATGCCCTAAAAGACGTAAGTGCTTTTCTGATTGACTATTAAAAATCAGATCTTGTAATTTTGAATCATCGATGCCTAGATCAAATAATTCAGCTACTATTCTCAACAACCTAGCGGAGGTAGCATATTTAAAGGAACCGGTATCGGTTAAGATTCCAGTTAAAATACTTTCACCGATTACCTCAGTTATTTTATCCTTTTCGTCAAACTCATTGGCAATCAATCTAAAGATTAACTCACAGGTCGAGCTAGCAGTAATATCATTGTAGTTGATCTGTGCAAAATCGGAAGGATTCAAATGATGGTCAATCATAACCTTAGGTGCTTCACTTTTTTTCAAAGCGTCCCCCAGTCGATCAATTCGTTCTAGCTCATTAAAATCGAGACAAAATATCAATTCCGATTCGGCCACCTTCTGATTACATGCGTCAGCATCAATATCATGAACCATTACCGTATCCGCTCCAGTCATCCATGATAGAAAATCTGGAAATTCCGAAGGCAATATAACCGAGCAGCTGTGACCTTTTTGCTCCAACCAATAGGATAAAGCAAGGGAAGAACCCACCGCATCTCCATCAGGATTGCGATGCGAGGTAATTACAATTTTCTTGGGTGTTTGAAGCAGTGATTTTAATTGGGAGATTTGGTCCATAGGTTTCTTGACTATCAGTTTTTTTTTCTAATTCTGCGTCGAATTTTGTTGTAGATTCTCGCAATTCAGGTGCTAAGATAAAGGGATATTTCAAAGGTTAATGCAAGCCATTGTTTTTTCCGTTCTGAGAACGTACTTTTGCACCGTTTTTAAAACTAGAAAATTTAATTATGGCAACGAATAGAACTTTTACCATGATCAAGCCGGACGCAGTGAAGGCGGGTCATACTGGAGCTATCCTGGCTCACATTAACAAAGCAGGATTCAGAATTGTGGCAATGAAAAAGACCCATCTTTCTGCACAAAAGGCCGGCGAATTCTACGCTGTGCATAAGGAAAGACCATTTTATGGCGAATTAGTGGAATTTATGTCCTCTGGTCCTATTGTGGCTGCGATCCTTGAAAAAGACAATGCAATCGCTGATTTTAGAACCCTAATTGGGGCTACTAATCCTGTTGAGGCTGCAGAGGGAACCATCCGCGCACTTTATGCGACTAGCATTGGTGAAAATGCTGTCCACGGGGCAGATTCAGACGAAAACGCTCACATCGAAGGGAATTTCCACTTCGCTGGAACTGAGATGTTTTAAATAAAGCACTAAAAAAAAAGAGCCCCGGCCTGATGGTTGGGGCTTTTTTATTGACCATTCATGCTATGACCTATACTTTCCTTCCATTTTTCACCATCAAACCATCAAGGAAATTCCGTAGAAATTGATCCAAACAAGGTCTATACTGTCTTTGCCCTTCCTTTCTAAAAATCGCTGAGACTTCGTGTTTACTTACTTTCAGGTCAGCCAATCCCATTATTTCAACAATCTCCTCGGCCTTTAACTCCAATGCTATTTTGAGCTTCCTCATAATAATATTGTTGTTCAGCGTTTTCTCCGGCTTTGGTTGTTCTCCTTCGCGCTTTCCTCTATTTACTGCTATTAGTCCATTTAGAAAAATGGCTAGCTGCTTATCGTGCATACTTTCGTATTGGGGATCATCCTCTTTTTTCATCCAATCACTAACTTGGCCTCGAGTGACTTCCACCTCTGCCGCTGCCCAAAATGAAATCATCTGGTCATCGTTGAAGTCGAAAGCATAACGTAGGCGTCTCAGTATATCGTTATTAGTCATGGTAGCAAAGTTAGCGTAATCTGCTAATGGTTGGAATTAAATTAGTCTTGAGGATTATTGACAGGTTCAAATGGCTAACTCATATTCACAATAGTAACACCATCTCCACCATCCTTCCGCTCTGGATGATAGTAATCTCCAATATCCTTATACTCTCGGAGCTTACGCCTAACTGCAGTACGTAAGGCACCAGTCCCCTTTCCATGCACTATTCGCAATTGAGTGGCAGAGCTGGTCAAAGCTCGATCCACAAAGGTTTCCAATAGTTTTAATGCCTCTTCAATGGTTAACCCGCGGATATCAATCTTAGATTCAAAGGTAGGGCCGGAATCAACCGTGTCCGTTCGAATAGAATTTTGACTGCGTATTTCCAAAGCCTCTGCCGCCGGAATAAGGTCTCTCAAGTTGGCTGTCATTTTCATCAAGCCCATCAACACAACAGCCTTATCCTTTTTGATCTGTTCTATTTTCCCAGAGCCACCCCCAGTCCTCAATTTTACAAAGTCTCCAATCTCTAATGGTTTATCTTTTAAGCTTTCCGTGGGCTTATAGTAAATATCCTCTCGAAGATTATTGACATCTTCTTTGAGTTGTTCCTTTTGAACCCTAATCTTTGCAGCAGTAGATTTTGCTTTTTCAATATTTTTCTCTTCCCTAATTTCGCGTATTAGATTTTCAAACTGTCGGTTTTCACTAGCAGCTTGTAGCAAGTTCTGTTCCTTTGCATTTAACTTCACTTGCTTTCGACGTACCTCTAACTCTTTTTGAAGTTGCTCATAGTTCTTAATCAATTTATTAAGCCGCTCTTCTCTCGCATCTATACTTCCAATTTTTTCTTGTAACTCTTGTCTTTCATTTTGAAGATTAACTAAAAGCTCATCGACTGCCTTTTCATTTTTACCTGTTCTCTTCTTTGCATAGGTAATCACCTCATCGGGCAAACCACTCTTTCTTGCAATTTCAAAAGCATAGGAAGACCCAGGCGTTCCGACTTTCAATTCGTAAGTTGGAGAAAGGTTTTCTTTATCAAAAGTCATCGATGCATTTACTATTCCTCGAGTCCGGAATGCGAATATTTTGAGGTTTGGATAATGGGTAGTTATTAAACCATAGACTTTTTTCTGATGTATGAATTTCAGAATTCCTTCAGCGATGGCACCTCCAATC
>CALGJW010000125.1 GCA_937930025.1 uncultured Saprospiraceae bacterium
AGGTCATTACGAAGTCGTTGTTACAGATGGGCAGGGATGTACTACCCTATTAGAATACGACATAATCGAAGATTGTTGCAAACCTGAACCTACGGAATGTAAAACACCAGAAAACTTATATTGCTTTAAAAATCAGGATGGTGGTTTTTTAGGTTGGAGTGAAATACCTGGAGCCATAAGTTATTGCATAGAAGTGAACTACGCTGGAAATGGGGAGTGCAGATGTGAAGGAGAAGGGATTGTGATCTTTACAAGTCTCACCAATTCATTGCCCCTCGATGAGATAGGAAGCAAATGTTTCACTTGGAGAGTTCAAGCGAAATGTTGTGATGGAAAATCCGACTGGTCTAAAGAAGCCTGTTTCAATAAATTTACTCCTTGCTTCGAAATAGAAGCAGTGAATGATGGAGGGAAATCTGACCAATCTGCAAATCCTGCAGTACAGTCATCGATATTCCCAAACCCTTCTGATGGAACGATCAATATAGATTTAGAACTACCACAAGCAACGAATATTACGATTGAAGTAGTAAGCGCAAGTGGTCAGCTTATTGAAACGGTAAAGCAGAATTATGATACGGCCGGCAAGTATCAGCAAAAAATTGAATTGCGAAACCAAGTTGTAAGCGGAGTTTATTTTGTAAAAATTTCCGATACCGAAGGGAATGTAAATTTTGAAAAAATCATAGTTCAGAAATAAAATATTTCTAACAACTATTATTAAATAGGTGCCTGATTGTTCTTTAAGAAATTTGAAGAATAGTCAGGCACCTTTTATGCAGTGCTCGATTCATAAGAATGCTGCACACGAATTTTGAAGGGCGCTACACTGCGAACCGTTATTTTCTACTCTCCTTTTTACAATGTTCACTTATCTATATTAAAACAAATACAACGAGAATCAAAGTCAAAATTCCAATTATAGTCGTCACCCACCCCATTTTAATTGATTTGGTCCAGCCAGCTAAAGAAATCATTATGATCAATGAAAATACCCCCAGGAAAAATGTGCTTGTCCCAATTAATCGTGGAGTTCTAAAATCACTTTCAACCACCTCGACTGGATAGCCAGCGGTAGTATTAAAAAAAACAGTAGTCATTGCAAAAACACTAATTAAAAATAAGCAGGCGGCCAAAATTGATATGGTCAGAATGGTATTTGATAACCGCGTATTTATATCAGCCACTAAAATATTTGCAATTACAGCAATTGAAAATCCTCCGAGTAACGAACTAATCGTAACAGTTTGCTTAGCCAATACATTCCAGTATTCAAATGAAACTTCTGTCATATCCCCTTTTTAGTTCTTTTTCTAGATTAGAAAACCTAAGGTAGCTTAGTTATTTTAATTAACTGCAACTATTCTCCATTCACCATTACAATAAGTGTCTCAACCCACTCTCCATTCCGCATAGTAATTTTCATAAATACCAGCCTCTAAACACGAGGGCATATCTCTAATCACGAAATAATTACTACGCTAACCATCCAATGATTTGTTCTGCTACCTTTCTATGATTCACGTCTAACATCATGTCATGGGCTACCTCCTCCATAATAATCAATTCTGCCTTATACTTCTTCGCCGTTTTCTCATTGTCGGCTACAGAAAATATAGTATCCTCCCTGGCTCCTATCACCAAAATCGGGATTTTCGCATTTGCGGTTACTTTGTATTTTGGAACTAGCATATTCAAAAAAGCCCTGAAGGATTCAGAACATAATTTGGAAGTATACTCTTTTAATTCATTTTCTGGAAGTGTTTTGCTAAAAAAGGCACTGCTGCTTTTAGTTGTTGAATTCACTAATCCATATAAATTCAATCCTAGTAAACTTGGATAGAAGTATGGCTTTCGGGCAAATTTTAATGTAGTTCTAATTACGCCATAGGGCGGAACCGAAGCTACGAATATTGCTTTTTTGCAGGTTTCATTTTCCAGGTAATTTTGAAGTACCCAACCGCCCATGGAATGTGCTACGATTATTGGAGGCCTTTTCAGCTTTTTAACTTCGTTGCTTAAAGCATTCGTATAATCGCTTATAGTGTATTTATTTATTCCTTTTATTTTTCCTGAAAAACTATGCCCTTGCAAATCAAATGTGATCACATTATAACCTGCATCGGTGAATATTTTTCTAAAATATTTATCCCAGCACCATTTCCCATGCCAGGCGCCGTGCACGAAAACTATTGTTTCCTTTTCCAATGTTGGATTCATGGATTCGTTTATGGTCCAATTTACAAAAGGGTTTCACTTAATTTACTAAGCCAGATGGGTTTTCAAAATATTTTCGATAGACTCGAACAGGAGACCATATAAGCGAATGCGAAATATTGATGTTCTACGAACTATGGTATTTAGTTTTTTTGTCCAATACCTTTTTTAGCATTTTAGCTTTATCAGCCATATATCCATCTGTCAACCATAGGCCGAGTTTGGAATTTCTAAAGTGAATAATGACATTCGCTTTTTTGTAAGATTCTGCATCTGGGAAAAACGGAACTCCATTAATTATCCAAGTAAAAATTCTTAACCATTTCGCCAATCTAGGAAACCAAGTTTTATTTAGTTCAATAGATTGCAAATCACTATAAGCATAAAATCCAGAATTTTGTTCTGTTTGTTTATCGACTAAATGAAAACCATTATCTAGCAATTGGAATTCAATTTTTGGGCTTTTCTTCAAGATGATAGTTTCACTCATGCTATTTCCATTTATGGTCTTGGCTTACAAGTTACCAAGAAATATTGTTGAATCAAAACGGTCAAATTGAAAAACTTACTGTTTATTGAAAAGAATACTTACTTGTAATATAGAATCCTTTATTTGTGTAGTATTTAAGATTCATATCCAATCTAAAAATCCATCTTTTGTGAGTGAATTTGACAATGTCTTTTTTATTTCTTATGCAGAGAATCACGATTATAACACAAAATAGAAGTGCTGCAATAATTACCCAAATTGGCATAGTCTAAAGTTGGCCCATTAACCAATTGATTGTGCGGGAAGCATAAAGCTCCCAATGAAATTCAGAACATTTCTTGCTTTAAAAATTCAGCACTGTTTTTAAACAAATACTTATGACAATTGTGTAAACAAAAAATCCCGAATTCTCTTAAAGAAAATTCGGGATGCATTCTATTTTTTATGTTAAAAGACTACAACCTTTGCTTCAGAAAGCGGATGGGTTCATGTCGTCTGCCTGAGTTAATAAGAATTTGATAAAATCCAGAAGGTAGTTGGCTTATATCCCATTCAATCAGGTTTGTTCCATTAGTTAAATGAATTATTTTTTGGTCCACCAAGCTCCCACGTGCATCATAAACAATTGCCTCGAATTCAACAACTTCTTCAGATGAAATATCTAGTATAATGTAGTCTTCAGCAGGTAAGGGATAAAGTTTATTTAAAACCATTTTCCTTTGGTCTCCTTGGTTGATGACAACTTCATTGGAATATCGAAAATTTGAACCATCCTCCACCACTACAGGAATCCATTCTTGACAAACGTCGGATACTACACTGACATAATAGGTCTCCCCAACATTTAGTCCTTCGATAGTTTCTGAGTTAGAACAAGGTGAGCCCGTCCATGGATTACATTTCCAAACTGAAATTATATTACTGTCAAATATTTTTGTATTTGAGTTGCTAGTCATACCTGTAATGGTTACAGCGCCATTTGAAGAGCTAACTGATACATTACAAGTTGTATTGTTTTGTTCTGTAACGGTTACATTGAAAACGCAAGCCGTATTAGCATTGCATCCATTTGCAAAACCTTGAAAAACAACTTCAGTTGTACCTACCGGAAATAAACTTCCACTGGCTAAACCAGTTGATTGACTGATGCTTCCCCCACCCGTACAATTCGTCGAAACGGTTGGAGTTGGCCAAGTTACAATAGCTCCATCAGCCGAGGTTGCAACTATGTTTATATCCGCTGGGCAGAAGGTAAATTCAATAGTTGAATTAAAAACCTGTTCGGTTACAGTAAAGGAACAAGTGCTAGTGTTACCACAGTTATCCGTCGCTTCATATACTATCGTGTAGGTACTATTGTCGGCTAAAAATTGTGTTCCTATTGGAGGGCCACTTATTTGAGTCAAGTCCAATCCACCAGTATTGCAATCGGTATTTGCTGTAGGGATTGGCCAGGTCAGCGTCACTAAATTACCTGGAACAGGAGCTAATGTGATATCGGAAGGACATACAATACTAATGCCACTGCTTCCTCCTCCTTCGACGACCACAGGAATCCATTCTTGACAGACGTCAGATTCTACACTCACATAATAGGTCTCCCCTACATTTAGTCCTGTGATAGTTTCTGAGGCGGAGCAAGGCGAGCCTGTCCATGGATTGCATTGCCAAACTGAAATTATATTGCTGTCAAATATTTTTGAATTTGAGTTGCTGGTCATACCTGTAATGGTTACAGAGCCATTCGAAGAGCTAACCGATACATTACAAGTTGTATTGTTTTGTTCTGTAACGGTTATATTGAAAACGCAGGCAGTAGTAGCATTACATCCATTTGCAAAACCTTGGAAAACAACTTCTGTTGTACCTATAGGAAATAAGCTTCCACTGGTTAGGCCAGTTGATTGACTGATACTTCCCCCACCCGAACAATTCGTCGAAACGGTTGGAGTTGGCCAAGTTACAATAGCTCCATCAGCCGAGGTTGCCACTACGTTTATATCTGCTGGACAGAAGGAAAATTCAATAGTTGAATTAAAAACCTGTTCGGTTACGGTAAAGGAACAGGTAGTTGTGTTACCACAATTGTCAGTTGCTTCATATACAATGGTGTAAGTGCTATTGTTAGCTAAAAATTGAGTACCCAATGGTGGTCCACTTATTTGAGTCAAGTTCAATCCACCTGTATTGCAATCGGTATTTGCCGTAGGGATTGGCCAGTTCAGCGTCACTAAGTTGCCTGGGACAGGAGCTAATGTGATATCGGAAGGACATACAATACTAATGCCACTGCTTCCTCCTCCTTCGACGACAACAGGAATCCATTCTTGACAGACGTCAGATTCTACACTCACATAATAGGTCTCCCCTACATTTAGTCCTGTGACATTTTCTGAGGCGGAGCAAGGCGAGCCTGTCCATGGATTACATTGCCAAACTGAAATTATATTGCTATCAAATATTTTTGAATTTGAGTTGCTGGTCATACCAGTAATAGTCACAGAGCCATTCGAAGAGCTCACAGAGACATTACAAACATTACTTATTGGAGTCCCGGTACATGAACAACCATCCGACTGAATCACATCATTGTCAGTATTATTATTGCCGTCGTTACAAAGCGTTCCGGCAACAGTTGGAATACTTGGATCATTATCATCACAATCTTCGCTGGCAATAAAGCCATCATTGTCATTGTCTACTGGCGGGTTAATCGTACCAGAGCAACCTGATGACATTGCGAGTGTACTACGAATTGGTCCATCCAGCGTGGCGATCATGCGATCCGTTTGACCTTGTGTAAATCTACTAATAATACTTTCACAATATCCCATAAAACTATAAGAGGAGTTGTACACTTCTGGTTCACTACTACAGGTTGCGGTTATACACTCAACCCTTCTAAATGGAGGCGTATCACAAACTCTATCGCCTTGAGTAGTACAATCTGTATTTTCAGGACATTGTGTTCCATTAGCATCTCCTTCAAAAACGTGTAAAAGATTAAGCCAGTGTCCGACTTCATGCGTTAGCACACTTCCTTCGAAGAAAAAATAAGATATTGTTACACCGTCATAATCTCCGCCGTTTGGAAACTGAGCATACCCTCCGATATTTCCATCATTCACTTCGAAGGTTAACCATATGTTTAGATAATCAGAGGTCGGCCAACGAGATAAATCTTTCACAACATTAGCATCTGCTCCTGGCGTCAAATTTTCAAAACTTATTCCCAAATCTGAAAAATCAGGCACAGAAGAAGCATCCGTTCTTGTAATTCCTGTACTAGGATTGCCAGAAGGATCTTCAGAGGCTAAGCAAAATTCTATACCCGTGTCTATAGCTGGAGGTGTATCATCGGTTATTCCAAAAGTTGGAGTCGCCAAACCTTTAAAGTCATCATTTAATCTTTGTATTGCATTTTCAATATCACTGTCTGACATTAGATTTTGAGATACTTGAAGATTACCACGATGTAACACATGTACAACTACAGGAATAGTATAAGTATTTGAATTCCTAGAACTCGGATTTCGTTGCGCATTGGCATTTAAGATATATGCTTCATTTTCTAATACCTTTTCCTTGTATCGGCCATCATTCTCCATTTGCAGATTATGGTAGCCGTCTGTTACACATTTGTGAGCGCCCAACTTAGTTTGAAGAGATTGACCTATGACTTGTGCAGGTAGCACCCCTAAGAATAAGAGGCTCAAGCACAAAATTTGAAAATGTTTTTTCATGAAATTATGTTTGTCTGTGTTTATTAAAGGTGTTCAAAGATTCTTATTTGATCGGCATAATAGCGTTTGAAATAAATTTACGTTTATTTTTGCTCCAGCAATAATTCATACTGAGCTATACAAAGCAGTAAGAAAATTCAATGATTTATTCAAAATCTTAATTGAAAGGTATTTTGGGCATAAAAAAATAACTTCATTTGTAAGTCATTAAAAAAGCATCGAACAACATATTTATATTATTATTCTATTCAACTATTCATATAATCAGCTGATTAAATATATAGTAAAAACAATTAGAGGTTGACTTAACTATTACAAATATTGTACGAAGGGTTTATAAAGTCAAAGTTATGCTAAAATACGAGTCCTTCCAAATGAAGTATGGTCAAATGAAGTAGGAAATACAAAATTAGTAATTAGTATAATTTGCAAAAAGGATTGAATTGTGAAAAAATTTGTCTCAATTCCCGGAACAATAACCTACCTGAATAGTCCTAAAATTTCGGATGAATAATGATTGGGATGGTTATTTTATTTCCAGAACTTGATTCAATAATCACATAAAATAAACCAGCATCATTAGCCATTGATTCTAGTTGTAGTACATTTTCCTGAATATTGTTTATGACAAAATGATTGGTGATGGACTGTCCGAATATATTTACTATTTCAATTTTATATTCCTCCTGTCTTTCACTACCAAAATCAAGGAAGGTAAAATTTTGCATAGGATTTGGAAATAAGGAAAATTGATTTTTCAACAACTCATTATTTCCACTGAGTATTAAAACAAAATCTTGTGTAGTAAATTCACATCCATTGGTATCAGTAATAATTGCGTAGTAGTTGCCAGGGTTTAGCTCCACTATTTTTTCCCCACTACCTATCTCCATACCGGCAAAAAACCAGGTTATACTATAGGGGGCTTTCCCTCCCAAAGGTTGAATATGAATCACTCCGTTATCATCAGATGAAATACTGGATTCCAACAGATTTATTGTGATTGGTTCTGGTTCATAAATAGTAAAACTGGAATCGATAATACAGCTCTTGCTGTCGATCACTTGCATATTATATAGACCTGCAGACAAGTTCGATACTTTAGGTCCAAACAAATTATTTTGTTCCCAACCAAAGCCATAAGGAGGAGTGGCTCCTTGAGCACTTAGACATATCGCTCCGTCTTCAAATCCCGCGCAAGAGACGGAGTCGATAGATTCGGCGATTAATACCAATGCGCTAGGCTCGGTGAGTTCCACTTCTATAGCGTCCCTGCAATTTCCATTGTAATAAATGTTTGCCTTGTAGATTCCTGCAGCTAAAAAATCGATGGAAGCACCGAAGGCTCCGTGATCCCAAATCACAGACTCCAACACGCGATTGGCGGACAAGTTGATGTATCCATTTGATCCCAAATGACAGGAAATATTGGAGGAATCCACTTGCAGTTCGTATTCGCAATCAAAGGGTACATAGCAAATATCTAAACTCCAACCTTGTACCAAAGTGAAAGAGGTGGTGGTTGTGGAATCGTCAAAAATTAATTTCCATGCTCCCATAGGCTGCTCCTTATAATGAATATCAAAAGGTGTTATTGGGGAGAGAAAAGAAGTTTCCGCTATGGGACAGGGCCAATCCATCTGATCTTGACCTGTAGCCGAAAAATTGAAAGTGTTTATATCATTATTCGTACTGCAATCTGAATAAAAAACGGTAGATCTATCCATGGAAGGGGATTCCAACGAGATGCTAACATCCGGAATTTCCCTATGTACTAAGCGAATGTCCGAGATTGCTATCGACCGGACCTTGGCATTCAACGGAAATGGAATTTCACTAACGGTTGGGTTGTAAAGGGCGCCTATTGGAAGCAGATCACTATTGGTCAAAGTTTCACAAATAACTTCAGTTGTTACAAAATTCATGGTAGCAGAGGGCGCACCTATTGCACAGGCATTGATGGGCAACACGCGCCAATAATATCTCGTCAACCAATGCAATTCCACGTCTGAATAGGTAGGCGAGACTACTTCTGCCTCTTTAAAAATTGAGGCAAAATCACTAAAAGTGGAAAGTTGTATCAAGTATTTCTCAACACCTGGAATAGGTTCCCAACTAAAAGTGGGTTGGAAAGGAACTTCAGTTGAATTATTTACTGGTTCAAAGCCCACTATTTCTTCAAATTGATTGGGTAAGATCACAACATCCAAGTCCAACGTTTTTTGTTCGGATGTAGAACTGGCTTCAATTTCAAAAGCAAGTGTATCAACTGCTAAATTAGCAATCGTCAGTAAACTTGAGAAAGGCGGAATACCTGTAGCAGGATTAAAAGTATAATTCCCAATCTCTGGATTCATTTGTAGGGTCACCACTTCCCCACTGTTGTTCAATTCATCAATCTCAAATAACAGTTCTAATATTTCGGTTTCACAAATAGTTGAACTAAGTGTGTTTGTCGAAAGTGAAAAGTCATCTGTGGCAGGAAGGATCTCAAAATTTTCATTTGATAGATCAAAAAATATATTGCTGCTACAACTAATTTTAATTCGCGCAAGATTGGTTGGGCTATTGGGAATAGAAATAGTTTGCGCTCCATCATTTGTTGTTGCTTCGGCCAATATGATTGGAAAGGTAAATCCACCATCCAGCGAAAGCAAAATATCCACTTTATCGCAAAGCACTGGAAAAGCTTTTGTGTTTGCTTCATCCCAAGTCACCTCAATAATTTCCCCAGCACGGATGCTTTCATTTTCATTGGGAAACAAAACAAGAAAGGGACCTGCGTCGTCTGAAACTTTCACTTTTACTTCTTCGGAGTTAACTGCTCCCCCGTTCATATTATTATCTCGAACGGTAAATCGAAAAGTCATGTCCCGTTCATAGTCCGGCAATATTTCTCCTAACACCGTAGTATTATTTAACAGATCTCCAATGCGTGGAAATGTTCTAGTGGAATTACTAGTAGCCGGCCAAGATCTAAATAATGGCGCATTTCCTTCCGGTTCATCCGGATGTCCGGCAGGTCCGAGATCTTGTTGTTCCCAACAATAAGTCAAACTATCTCCATCGATATCTATAGCTGATCCCGTCAATTCAAAGGGCGTACTAACTGGAATGCTATGCACCTTTTGGTCCACCTCTACGATAAGGATATTATTCTGCGTTTCCGTAATAAGTGCGCATTCATTCCCTTCATCCAAGACCATATAATCCACAATCGAATTAAAACTTGCATTGTTAAAATAATAGTCATCGTAGGGTTGTAATCGTTGAAAACCACAAAGTCCAGCATAACCAACAATTGTACTTCCGCTGCCAGGCTCAAAAGCATTATTAGCGCTTCTGTTATTATTGCATGGAAAAGCATCTCCATTAAAGACATGCGAGGCCCCCAATTGATGTCCAAACTCATGGGCTACTACTTCTAATACGTAAGGAGATGAAAGCGGCCACCCTCT